>JAFMFH010000002.1 GCA_017856235.1 Flavobacteriaceae bacterium
ATAGGCTTACAGAGCCAAAGGATATATCACCATTAGTATCACTAATAGTTTCTGGTAAAATGGATCATTCAACAGGATCTACAATAGATGTAAACGGTGGAAGCTTTCTTAGATAAATTTATTTTTAACATTTAATTAATCTTTGATTATTATATTTAAAAATTAATACAAAACAATTTATAAAATGAAAAAATTATTAATATTATTTAGTGCAATAACTTTGTCTGTTTCCTCTTTATCGGCTCAACAACAAATTTATTGGACAGAAGTTGCTCTAGAGGTAGCTCCTGGAAAAGCATCTTTAGTGTATAAACTTGTAGATGATTTTTATTCAAGTATAGATTTCCCAGAGGGATCTTCTTTAACATTAAATGCAATTCAAAATAAATCTGAGTGGACTAAAGCTACTCATTTTCTAAATTTTGCTGGAACACCAGATGGCCTTGCTCAGTTGAGAGAACTTAGATCTGGAGAGGCATATGAAGCATATGTTGAAAATCTTGAAGGTTTAGCTAAAATTGTAGCAATGAAACAAGGCCAATCCTTAGTTAGAATACAAGGAGAAAATGGCTCTTACTCTGAACAAATGTGGTCTTTTTATGTAGATGATCCTGGAACATTTGCACAAGCATTTATTGAATTAAATGAAGGCTTTTCAAATGGTAACTATATATCTCTTGGTCAATATACTGGAGGTGAAAGAAATGAAACTCATTATATTTACACCACTCACTCTGATGCAAAATCTCAGTTTACCTTCTTCCCTGATAATGAAAAAGAACAGGAAGCATTTGCTAAATTTAATTCTACAATTACTCCTATTTCTCAGTATAGAGGTTCAACAATCTCAACTGTTTTGGGAACATGGAATTAATTAAATCAAAAATTATGAAAAAAATTATTTTATTATTTACAATCTCAATTTTAAGTTTTACTCAATTAAACGCTCAAGATAAGTCATATTGGGCATGTATGAATGTTACAGTAGATAACATGGGGCAATCTCAATTTGTTGAAGCTTTAGATAATTTTATGAACTCAGAAGTTGGTAAGCAAATGCCTTTTACTGTAGCTCTTTTCGAAATAGCATTTACTAACGGAGATCTAAGCTCAACCCATCAACTATGTTTTGTTGGACCAAATGCCTCATCTTTTGCTTCATGGGGGTCAGGGCCTCCTCCATCTATAGAGGGTATGGCATTATTTATTGCTATTAATGAATATGTTGAGTTTGATCAAGTTATTTTAGGCTCTCCATTAATCTTTGATCCATCTAATTTAGACAATGGATTTTCTGTTGTATGGGCTATGAGTGTTTCAGATCCTGCAAAATATGCTAATGCTTTTGTTGAATTTAATAATTCAACAACTGGTACTTTTGAATTACATGAAGCTATAATTGGTGCTCAAAAAGGCGTTACACATTATTTTGTTGCAAGACAAACTAATCTTGGAACTTGGTTGCAAGGTAGAGAAGAAGTTTTTGAATCAGGAGCAGTTGCGAAATTTCAGGCTGCTAGCGCAGGAAATGCAGAAATTCTATTTAACACTGGATATAATCTAGTGAAACAATATAATTAGACAATAAGTTTTTATACTTTAAAAAATTAAACCCTCTATTTATGGAGGGTTTTTTTTTAAATTGCACAAAATCATTAAAATGAAAAAAAAATACATCTTATCTATTGACGCTGGAACAACAAGCTCAAGAGCAATTCTTTTTAATAAAAATGCTAAGGTAATTGAAATTGCTCAATATGAGTTCAATCAATTTTTTCCAAAGGAAGGATGGGTAGAACATGATGCTATTGAAATATGGAATACTCAACTAAAGGCTATAAAAGATGTAATTAGTAAATCAAAAATTGATCCTAAAGAAATAGACTCGATTGGTATTACAAATCAAAGAGAAACAACAATAATTTGGGATAAGCAAACAGGAAAACCAGTTTATAATGCAATTGTATGGCAGGATAGAAGGACTGCAAGTTTTTGTGATGAATTAATTGAGAAAAATAAAACCTCTTTGATTCAACAAAAAACAGGTCTTGTCATAGATGCTTATTTTTCAGGAACAAAAATTAAATGGATTCTTGATAATAATAAAGAGTTAAGAGAAAAAGCAGATGAAAATAAATTGTTGTTTGGAACTGTAGATACATGGTTAATTTGGAATCTAACAAATGGAAAGTCCCATATTACTGATCCTTCAAATGCAAGTAGAACTTTGTTATACAATATAAAAGATGATAAATGGGATGAAGACTTACTAGAACTATTTGATGTTCCAGAAAACATATTACCTATCGTTGTTGATTCATCTTCAGTATCTGCTAATATTGATAAAGAAATTCTAGGTGTAGAGATTCCAATTTCAGGAATTGCAGGTGATCAACAGGCAGCATTATTTGGTCAATTATGTATTAATGAAGGTGATATCAAAAACACTTATGGTACAGGTTGTTTTTGTATGATGAACACAGGAGAAAATTTTGTAATGTCAAAAAACAAAATGCTTTCAACAATTGCATGGAGAATTAATGGAGAAATTACATATGCACTTGAGGGGAGTGTCTTCGTCGCAGGAGCCTTGATTCAATGGCTACGTGATAAACTTGGAATTATAAAATCATCTCCTGAAGTTGAAGAGTTGGCCAAAACAGTTAATGACAATGGAGGTTTAACATTTGTTCCAGCATTATCTGGACTGGCTGCTCCATATTGGGATCCATACGTTCAAGGAACAATTTTTGGAATAACAAGAGGTACTGAAAATGGTCATATAGCTAGAGCAGCTCTAGAATCTATTGCACTAAGAACAAGAGATATAGTTATTGAAATGGAAAAAGATGCTGGAATAAAATTTAAAGATTTAAAAGTTGACGGTGGTGCCAGCAATAATAACTTATTAATGCAAATCCAAGCAAATTTACTTAGCACAAATGTTGTTAGACCAAAAACAACTGAAACTACTGCTTTAGGTGTTGCTTTTCTTGCAGGACTGGCGACAGGTTTTTGGAAAGAGATATCAGATTTAAAAAAACTATGGATAGAGGATATGTCTTTTCATCCAGATACAAGTTTTAAGTCAAATGATATTATAGAACTTTGGCAAAATAGAATTACGAAACTACTCAAGGTTAATGAATAGATCAGATTCTTTAGATAAGTTAAATAAAGTTAGTCAATGGGATATAATCATAATTGGAGGAGGAGCCTCTGGTCTAGGAATAGCTGTTGATGCATCAAAAAGGGGATATAAAACTTTACTTTTAGAAAAGTATGATTTTGGAAAAGGCACTTCATCTAGAAGTACAAAGCTTATTCATGGAGGTGTTAGATATCTTCAAAATGGTGATATAACTCTTGTAATTGAATCTTTAAAAGAGAGAGGAATTTTAAAGAGAAATGCACCTCATCTAGTTCGAGATTTAAGCTTTGTAATTCCATCATATGACTGGTGGTCTAATCCTTTCTATGGTATAGGTATGAAAATTTATGATTTGATGGCTGGAAACTTAGGCTTAGGAAAATCAATTATGATTTCAAAAGATGAGACTCTTGAATTAATTCCCAATGTTAGCAAAAAAGGATTAAGGGGAGGTGTCATTTATCATGATGGACAATTTGATGACTCTAGAATGGCAATTACTCTTGCACTAACTGCAAATTCAAAAAAAACTGCTTTATTAAATTACTGCAGTGTTGAGAAACTTTTAAAGGATGAAGATGAAGTAATAGGTCTAGAATTCGAGGATACTATAAACTCAAAAAAATATAAGATCAAAAGTAAAGTTGTTATTAATGCTACTGGAGTATTTGCAGAAGAAATTATCAGGATGGATCAACCAAATATTGATAAAATGATTCAACCAAGTCAGGGAGTTCACATAGTTTTAGAAAAAAAATTCTTAAAAAGTAAACATGCAATTTTAATACCACAAACTTCTGACGGTAGAGTTTTATTTGCAGTGCCATGGAAAGATTATGTTGTTGTTGGAACAACAGATACTCATGTTAAAACAGCAAGTATTGAACCAAAACCACTAAAAGATGAAATTGATTTTATATTAAAGAACGCTAGTAAATATATGACCTTAAAGCCTAAGAGGTCTGATATAAAATCAATATTTGCAGGCCTAAGGCCATTAGCAGCAACATCAAACAAGAAATCAACAAAGGAAGTCTCTAGAAGTCATAAGATAGATATTGCGCCATCAGGATTAATTAGTGTTCTTGGTGGTAAGTGGACAACTTACAGAAAAATTGCAGAAGATGCAATTGATGCTGCAATTTCAATTAATAGATTGAAAAAGAAGAAATGTAAAACAGAAAAAATAAAACTAGTTGGATTTAAGAAAAAAGTTGATTGGAATGACCCAATGCATGTTTATGGATCTTTTAAGAGAAAAGTTCAATCTCTTGGTGGATTAGATGATAATAGATCCCTATCTAAAAAGTTTCATATAACAAATAATATTATTGAGTGGTCAATTCTTCATGAAATGGCACTTACACTTGAAGATGTTTTAGCGAGGAGAACAAGATGTATTTTTCTAGACGCAAAAGAGTCTAAAAGAATTGCTCCAAAGGTGGCAGATAAAATGGCTGAGTTTTTAGACAAGGATCAAAAGTGGATTGACGAAGAGTTAAAAAATTTTAATAAATTCATCAAAAATTATATAGTATGATAAGTCCTTATATAGCTGAGTTTGTAGGAACTGCAATTTTACTTCTTTTAGGATCTGGAATTGTAGCAAATGTTAGCCTTTCAAAAACTAAAGGTTTTGATCAAACACCTTTAATCACAATTACTACAGCATGGGGTTTTGCTGTCTTTGTCGCAGCATATATTACAGGACAATTTAGCGGAGCTCATCTTAATCCAGCTGTAACTATTGGTCTTTTAGTTGCTGGTAAATTTTCATCTGAATTAGCTGTTGGATATATTATAGCACAGATATTAGGTGCAATGCTGGGCAGTTGGCTAACTTATATATTTTACATCGACCATTATAGGGCTACAAAAAATGAAGCTACTGTAATGGGCTCATTTTGTACTTCTCCAGCGATAAGAAATTTTAAGAATAATTTTTTTAGTGAGTTTCTTGCAACATTTATGTTAATATTTGGAATATTATATATAGTTGAACCAAATATAATAGTTGAAGGATTAGATGCTAATTTTGGTATTGGATCACTTGGTGCCCTTCCGGTTGGTATATTAGTTTGGGTTATAGGTTTAAGCTTGGGTGGTACTACAGGTTATGCAATTAATCCAGCAAGGGATTTAGGACCAAGAATTGTGTATCAGTTAATACCCAGGAAAAATAAAATTTCAGATTGGGCTTATAGTTGGGTCCCTGTTTTAGGTCCTTCACTAGGTGCTGTTGCTGCAGGCTTATTATATGTATATTTCAGTTAGATGAGAGACAATAAAAAGATAGCACTAATAACTGGAGCAACTTCAGGAATTGGGGAATCAACGGCATATGAATTAGCCAATAAATATTCATTGATTCTATGTGGAAGAAATAAAGAAAAACTTGATAAACTAGAGGAGAATCTATCATCAACAACAAAAGTCATAACTCTCGAATTTGATGTAAGGAACCATCAAGAAGTTTCTGAAAAAATTTCATCACTAGATAATTCATGGAAGAAAATTGAACTTCTTATCAATAATGCTGGTAATGCACATGGACTTGATTTTATTTATGAAGGAGATATTGAGGATTGGGATATGATGATAGATACTAATGTAAAAGGGTTACTATATGTTACAAAATATGTGTTAGATTCTATGATCAAAAATAATAGCGGACACATAATTAATATAGGTTCAATTGCTGGAAAAGAAGTATACCCTAAAGGAAATATTTACTGTGCTTCAAAATTTGCTGTAGATGCAATATCTCAGGGCATGCGAATTGACTTAAATAAATATAATATTAAAGTTTCACAGGTAAACCCTGGTCTTGTTGAGACTAATTTCTCAATGGTTAGATTTAAAAATGATAAAAATAGATCTAAATCCGTATATGAAGGATTAAACCCTTTGATTGGAGATGATATTGCCAAGGTCATATCATTTATTGTAAACTGCCCAGATAATGTTAACATAAGTGACTTAACAGTCCTTGCAAAATCTCAGGCATCATCTACAGTATTAAATAGAAAATAGTGCATAGAAATATATTATTACTAATATTTACTACTTTTTTAGGTTCTTGTCTTTCTAATAAGGATGTAATAGTAGTAGGGCATAGAGGCGCTATGGGACACGCTTTAGAAAACACTGTTGAGTCAGTCAAAAAAGCAATTGAGCTAAATGTTGATGGAATCGAAATTGATGTATTCAAATCAAAAACTGGAGAGTTGGTAGTTTACCATGATCCATTTTTAACTCGGTTATCAAATTCAAATGCATTTATTGAGCAAATTTCTTTAGACTCAATTAAAAAAGTAAAATTAGTAGGAGGATTATCCATACCAACACTAAATGAGATAATAGATATAATTCCTGAAAATATATTTTTAAATATTGAGCTTAAAGGAAAAAATACTGCACTTGGGACTAATAAAATTTTAACTGAACATATAAGGAAGTTTAATCTTCCTCCCTCAAAATTTATTATATCAAGTTTTAGATGGGATGAGTTGATAAACTTTAGAAATGCTAATAAGGATGTTCCAATTGCAATATTAGTAGATTCATTATATAAAATTGATGATGCAATTAAATTAGCAAGAAAAATTAATGCTATTGCTTTAAACCCAAATAATAAATTTTTAACAAAGCAAATAGTAAAAAAGATTCAGTCTAATAATATTCAAGTTCATCCCTACACAATTAATGATCCTTCAAATATAAAGAGGATGAAATCAATGGGAGTTGATGCAATTATTACTGACTATCCAGAAAGAATAAATAAATAATTATGAAAATAACTTTTTTAGGTCATGCTACATTAGAGATAAAAATTAATGAATTCTCAATTATTGTTGATCCATTTATTTCCGGAAATCCAATAGCATCAGATATTAATTTAGATGATTTAAAACCTGACTTTATATTGATCACTCATGCACATCAAGATCACACTTTAGATGTTGAAAAACTTGCAAAGCAAAATGATTCAGTTATAGTTTCTAATTTTGAAATCGTAAATCATTTCCAGAATAAAGGTCTAAAAGGCCACCCAATGAATCATGGTGGAAAATGGGATTTTCATTTTGGTGAAGTAAAGTATGTAAATGCGATTCATACTTCAACTTTTCCTGATGGATCAAATGGAGGACAACCAGGAGGATTTATAATTTCTTCAAATAACAAGTCATTATATATAGCAGGGGATACTGCACTTACATATGACATGAAACTTATTCCACTTCAATATAAATTAGATCTTGCGATCCTTCCAATTGGAGATAATTTTACAATGGGTTACAAAGACGCAATAATTGCCTCAGACTTTTTAAAATGTAATAAAATTTTAGGATATCATTTTGATACGTTTGGTTTAATTGAAATTGATCAGGCTAAGGCAATTAACGAGTTTAAAAGAGTTAAAAAAGAACTCATAATCATTAAACCTATGGAACATATAACAATTTAACAATGAAAAAAATATATCTTATTTTATGTATACTGGGAACTATATTACCATATTATAATCTCTATAAATTTTTAGAGCTTAACAATTGGTCAATGGAAGGTTTCTGGGGACTACTTTATGAAAATTATGCAGTATCTATGATTTCATATGACTTAAGTATTGCCGCACTTACTTTCTTAATATATATAATTTATACATATTGGTCTAAGCCAAAAAAAATATTTAAGTATTTATTACCTTTCTTTGTAGGCTTCTCTTTAGCATTACCATTTTATCTTTATGACACTTATGAGTCTAATTAGATAATTCTTTGGTTTTTATCATTATGCATGCACCTGCATTTATTAGCACTAATGAAACTGTGCCTATTAAGAAAAAATCAAGATTTTGGAATTTTCTTATTATAGCCTCTCCAAATACGCATAAACCAGAGCTAAAAATTAGAATACCTAAAGTTCCAACTATTGTATACTTATTTATCATCTTTTATTACATTTAAAACTAATTTATTCAAATTCAAATTTATGACAACAGAAAGTTGGTTTTTTATTATTATAGGGCTAGTGATTTTTAATTACTTGTTCTCAAATATTTTAGATTATATAAATCATAAAAATTGGAAAGATGATATTCCAACTGAATTGAAAGACTTTTATGAAAAAGAAAAATATAAGAAAGCTAAAGATTACTCTATATCAAAAAATAAGATAGGCTTTCTTTCAAGTACTATAAGTTTCTTGTTAGTATTTTCTCTTTTAGTTTTTAATGGTTATGGTATAATTAACGATTTGGTTAGCAGTTTTGAATCAAGCTATATTAAATCGGGACTATTCTTTTTAACTTTATTCTTGATAAATACCCTAATTTCATTACCATTTTCATATTATAACACATTCGTAATTGAAGAAAAATTTGATTTTAATAAGACTACTAAAACAACTTTTTTTCTGGATATAATTAAGTCTTCTGTTCTATCCATTTTAATTGGAGGAGCTCTACTTTTTCTTGCACTATACCTTTATGATAAAATAAATCAAGGTTTTTGGCTATGGTTATGGATAGGTCTATCAATATTAATGATATTTATCAATATGTTTTATGCAGATTTGATTGTTCCAATATTCAACAAATTGACACCACTAGAAGATGGAGAATTAAGGAATAAGATAGAAGATTACTCAAAGAAGGTTGGGTATTTACTAAAAAATATTTATGTGATTGATGGCTCAAAAAGATCAACAAAAGCAAATGCATTTTTTAGTGGTCTAGGTCCCAGAAAAACTATAGCATTGTATGACACTTTGATAGAGAAACATACTGAAAACGAATTGGTAGCCGTTCTTGCCCATGAGGTTGGTCATTTTAAGAAAAAACATATTTTTTCAGGTTTAGTATTCTCAATAATTCAAATTGGAATAATGACTTTTTTCTTTGAACTATGTTTAAGCCTTACTGAAATTTCTTTGGCATTAGGAGGCTCAGATATTTCTTTCCATCTTGGATTGATAGGATTTAGTATAGTTTTTTCTCCAATCTCAATGTTATCAGGAATTCTAATGAACTATATAAGTAGAAAAAATGAGTTTGAAGCAGATGCCTATGCAAAGCAAACCTTTAATGGAGAAGATTTAGCACTAGCATTAAAGAAACTATCTGTTGATAGCCTTTCTAATATCTATCCACATCCCTTGTATGTATTCTTTCATTACTCTCATCCTCCACTTATAAAAAGACTTAAAGCATTAAACTAAAACTATGAAAAGACGAAACTTTATTTTTGATATATTTAGTGTTGGTATAGTATCTGCTATGTCAACTAAATTAAGAGCTGTAAACTTAAATTTTACCCCTATGGTAAGATCAATATCAACTTGGAAAACAACTGAAGCAAATCAAAAAGCTGGTCAGATGCTAGATAAAGGTGAACATGCATTAGATGCTGCTGTCGCAGGTGTTGCAATCGAAGAAGAAAATCCAAAAAATACAACTGTTGGTTATGGTGGTGCTCCTGATAGAACTGGAAAAGTTACGCTTGATGCATGTGTAATGAATCACCTTGGAGATTGCGGTTCTGTTGTTGCTGTAGAAAATATAGTAAATGTTGCAAGATTAGCTAAAGATGTAATGGAAAAAACACCACACGTAATGTTATCAGGAAAAGGTGCTGAAGAATTTGCAATTTCTCAGGGATATAAAAAAACAGATTTATTAACTGATCAATCTAAAAAAGAATGGGAAGAGTGGTTAAAAGATCAAGATTATAGACCTATTATAAATATTGAGAATCATGATACAATTGGAATGTTATGTATTGATAAAAATAATAACTTATCTGGAGCATGTACAACAAGCGGATTAGCATATAAAATGAAGGGTAGAGTTGGGGATTCCCCTATTATAGGTTCAGGTCTTTTCATTGATAACAAAATTGGAGGAGCAGTTGCGACAGGTTTAGGTGAAGAGGTTGTGAAAACTGTTGGATCTTTTCTAGTCGTTGAGTTAATGAGACAAGGTTTATCACCTCAAGAGGCATGTGAAGAAGCTATTAAGAGAATAGTTTTAAACAATTCACAAAAAGATAAATTCCAAGTAGCTTATATAGCAATGAATAAAAAAGGTGAAGTAGGCTCTTATAGCATTGAACCAGGATTTACATACATGGATTATGTAAATGGAGAAAATAAAGAGGTTTTTACTAAGTCTGAATTATAATTTAAGAAAAAATTGACTTCATCTTTTCCATTTCCTCTTCAGCTAGTGATGGATCAACTAAAATTCTACCGCTATATTCGTCAGTGATTATTTTTTGTCTTGAGGCAATTTCCATTTGAACTTGAGGTGGAATAGTAAAATATGATCCACCAGATGCATTTCTCTCGATAGGAACAATTGCTAGACCATTGTTTACATTTGACCTTATTCTTTTGTATGCAGATATCAAGTTATCTTCAATCTTTTTCTCAAATTCTTTAGACTTTTCTATAAGAGTTTTTTCTTCTTTCTCAGTTTCTTTAAGAATTTCTTCTAATTCAAGTTTTTTATTTTTTAAATGAGATTTAAGATCTTTAATTTTATCTTTTAATTCATTTATAACCGAAGACTTACTCTCTATAGTTTCATTATATTGTAAAATCTTCTTCTCAGATAGTTTTATTTCAAGCTCTTGAAACTCTTGCTCTTTAACTATCGCATTATATTCTCTATTATTTCTAACTTTTTTTAAGTCAGTTTCATATTTTTTATGATTGGCCTTAGAAGTTGTAATAGTATTCTCTTCTAGTTTAATTCCAGCTTCACTTTCTTTAATCTCGTTTTCATAACTTTCAAGTCTTTTATTTAATCCAGCTATTTCATTTTCGAGATCTTCCACTTCTAATGGTAGCTCACCTCTTATACTTCTTATTTGATCAATTCTTGAATCAATTAACTGAAGATCAAAAAGTGCTCTTAATTTTTCTTCTACTGATGTTTCAACTTTTTTTGCCATTTTAATAATAGTTTACAGGGTTAATATTTTGTTCGGACAAAAGGATCGTAAAATTAGGTAATTTTTTATTAAGAAATTCCTTAATAAACAATTTTATATGTTTTTCACTTTCATAATGTCCAATATCAATTAGTATAGCTTTATTCTCAGCTTCAAAGAAGTTATGATATTTCAAGTCTGAGGTAATAAAAGCGTCAACGTTTGACTCAATTGAATCTTTTATTGCAAAGCTTCCTGAACCAACTACAATTGAGACCTTGGAAATCTTTTTATTAAGTTTATTAGTATGTCTTAAATATTTTAAATTTAATTTATTTTTGAGGTAGTCAAAAAATGTAATTTCGTCCATAGGTTTTTTTAATTCTCCAATAGACCCCATACCTATTCTAATTTCATTTAATTTTTCTTCTTTAGGAGCAAGAACAGAAATATTCTTTAAGCCAATTAAATCTGATAGCAGATAACTAATACCTTTTGGATGATTATCCAATGAAGTGTGAATTGCATATACTGAAATATTATTTTTAACTGCTTTAATAACAGATTTTTGAACGTAGTTATCATTAGTGATCTGTTTTAAACCACTAAAAATTATTGGATGATAACTAACTATCAAATTACAATCCTTATTAATAGCCTCGTCTACTACATCTTCTGTAGTATCAAGAGTAACTAATATTGAAGTTAATTTTGATTCTGGGTCACCTACAATAAGACCTACATTATCAAAATCTTCTGCTATAGAAGTTGGCATCCAATTGTCAATAATTTTTGCAATTTCAATAACTCTCATTGGTATTAGATTGATTGCAAATATAATATTATCTTTTAGGTGATAAAAAAATGAAGTTTCTGTTATATCCTTTATCGATTATATATGACTTAATTACAACTTTAAGAAACTTTTTGTTTGATATAGGTTTAATTAATTCAGTTCAGTACAAAATTCCAACTATTGGAGTTGGGAACTTGTCAACGGGAGGGACAGGAAAATCAATGTTAGTTGATTATTTAATAGAACTTTTAAAAGTAAAATATACTTTAACTACCTTAAGTAGAGGGTATAATAGGGATACAAGTGGTTTTATTCAAGCTACTTCAAAATCATCGGCATATGAGATTGGAGATGAACCTTATCAATTTTACTCAAAACATCCTGAAATTAATGTTGTTGTTTGTGAGGATAGAAGAAAAGGAATGAAGTTAATTTTAAATAGTTTGCCTAATACTCAAATAAGTATTTGGGATGATATATTTCAACATAGATATGTCAAGCCTGGATTAATGCTATTAACTACAACTTTTAAATACCCATATTACAAAGATGAAATTCTTCCTGTTGGTAATCTAAGAGAGAATAAAAATTCATCTAAAAGAGCTGATCTAATAATTGTTACCAAATGTCCAGAAGATTTGTCAAATAAAGATAAATTAGATTTTATAAAGAAATTAAATCCTGATGAAAACCAAAAAGTTTTTTTTAGTACTATTTCTTACAAAAAAACCCTAAAATCGGATGATTTAAGTATTCACATTGAAAATCTTAAAGAAGAGGAATTCACATTAGTAACTGGAATTGCAGATTCCTCTTATATTGTTAAATACCTTGAGCATAAAAATCTAAAGTTCAAACACCTAAAATATTCAGATCATTATAATTTTAAAAAATCTTCAATTGATAAGATAGTTTCTGTTTCAATGAATAAAAAAATTATAACAACAGAAAAAGACTATGGCAGATTAAAGCCAAAAATAAATAGAGGTGATATATATTATTTAGAAGTATCAATTGAATTTCCATATAATTTGAATCAAACAAGTTTTGATCAAGTAGTAAATGAGTTTGTAGAAAACTATTAATGAATGTGTTTGTGTGCTTTGTATGAAGATCTAACAAGAGGACCACTTTCAACATGTCTAAAGCCCAAATCCTTACCTATAATTTCATATTCTTTAAACTCATCTGGTTTAATAAAGTCAACAACAGGTAGGTGTTTTTTTGAAGGCTGAAGATATTGACCTAGAGTAACTATATCAACTCCTACTCTTCTTAAGTCTTCAAGAGTTTCAATAACTTCCTCTTTCTTTTCACCTAAACCAAGCATTACACCTGATTTTGTTCTCGATATACCACTTTCTTTTAGATACTTCAAAACCTCTATACTCCTATCATATTTAGCTTGTATTCTTACCTCTTTTGTAAGTCTTCTAACAGTTTCTAGATTATGAGAAACAACTTCAGGAGCAACTTTGATTATTCTGTCAATATTATCAGTTTCTCCCTTAAAATCAGGAATTAAAGTTTCAATAGTTGTATTAGGATTTAGATCTCTAATTGCTTTAACAGTTTCTGCCCAAATAATGGAGCCACCGTCTTTTATATCATCTCTATCAACAGATGTAATAACTGCATGTTTAACACCCATTATATTAATTGACCTGGCAACTTTAAAAGGTTCAAGCTCATCGACTGGCAATGGACTTCCAGTCTGGACATTACAAAAACCACATGATCTGGTACAAATATTTCCTAATATCATAAAAGTAGCAGTACCTTCAGTCCAACATTCACCCATATTTGGGCAATTTCCGGAAACACATATTGTATGAAGTTTATTTTCCTCTACTGTTGATCTTAGTTGAGTATACTTTTTACCAATTGGAAGTTTAACTCTAATCCAATCAGGTTTTTTAGTCCTAATCTTTTCTTTGATGCTAGACTTTGGAAGATTTAGTTTTACCCACCCTTGGTTTACTGTTTTTATCTCAGACATATCATACAAAGATACAAACTATATAAACCTGGTCAAAATGTATCCAAATGCAAAAAAACTTAAAAATAAAATTCCAGTTACACTTAAAATCCTTAATGATTTAGAGGGTTTATGCTGATCAGGCATATTTTTACTAGTAACAAGTTTATAATTTAGTATGGCGTAAAATGGAGCAGTAATAAAGGATAATATAGTTGCTATTTCAACTAAGGCACCCATTTCAGATAGTAAGAAATAAAATATTAACATTGTGCCTATTGCTAATATAGATATCCAATGAAAATAGTAATTCTTATTAGAATTCTTTGTTAACAATTGGGTAGCTCTAGACATCGTTCTTGGAGATGCATCAAGAGTAGTAATTGTAGTACTAAGCATAGTAGTAAATGCACATATTGATATAATTAAATATAAATTGTCTCCTAAGTTTGAAGTATAAAGTTCTATAAGTTGACCTGCAAACACACCTCCACTAGTTGAAAAACTAATTCCTGAGTTATACATTACAAGTGCACCAAGACTAATAAAACAGATACCTAAAAATACAGTTGCTATATATCCAACATTGAAATCAAACATACTATCTTTTTTTGTTATTTTTTGACTTTTAGTTTTTTCTATTGCCCAAATAGAATGCCAAATAGAAATATCCAAAGGAGCTGGCATCCAACCCATAAATGCTACTAAAAATACCAAACCTGCACCTGAGGGAAATACCTGTTCAAAAGTGTATGTTTGTAAATTATTTAACGAAGCTATTCCAGTAGAAAAAATTGTACTAATTGCTAGAATTAAAATAATAATCTTAATCATCTTATCTAGAAGCTTATATTTACCAACTAATAAAATTAAGTAGCACGATACAGTTATAATTAAACTCCAAATAATCATGTTTTCAGTAAGGCCAAATAGACTTGAAGCAAGACCAGCGGTAACTATCGTAACGGCAGTCTGTATAGTAAACATTGTTAAAATGTTTAAAACAAAATATGCTATTAAAAAAAACCTACCAATTTTATAATATCCATCTAATAAACTTTCTCCAGTTGCAATTGCATATCTAGGCCCATATTGGAAGAAAGGATATTTAAATAAATTTACTAAAACAAGTGCCCAAATTAATCCAAAACCAAAATCAGCCCCTGCTCTAGTTGATTGTACTAAATGAGAAACACCAATAGCAGCCCCAGCAAAAAGTAATCCTGGTCCAAGTTTTGAAATAGCTTTAATCATTTGGAGTCAATTGCACATTCAGAACTTGTTGGAATCTTACCACATATTCCGCATGGTTCATTAGAATTTTGAAGAAATGGGCTTTGACTAGCACAAGTTCCTGAAAACTCTCCATTTTTTTTAATTATTAGCTTTATGGCTATTCCCGAAAATGCAATAGCAACTAATATAATTGAGATTAGAAATATCTCCATTGGACAAAGCTATAAAAAAATTGTAATTTTAGTTGTGCTTAACTTAATTAACAATAACATTAAGTTCTCTAAGAAGTGGTTAATAATTTTAATCATTAATTACTCCTGTACTAATAATCTTAAAGTTTCAGAATCTGAGATTTTATCAGCTTCTTCTTGGTCTAAAAATGATCAGCTACCAACCTTTGAGGAATGTGTTGACCTTAATGGCGATGAAGGTTTATTATGTTTTAGAAATATAATTGAAACCGAAATGAATGAGTTTATCTCTGATAAGATTTTTCCATTAGATACAACTCAGTATAGACTAACAATAAAGATAGATTCAGAGGGAAATTTTATTTTAGATGAATTATATCCTTACAATAGATTAGATGATGCGTATTTAAAAATATTAAAAGATGCTGTAAGTGGTATTAAAAAAGCTCTTCCTGCTATTAAAACAAACGTAGAAGAATTTGTTGAAGTTAAATTTAATTTGCCCTTTAGGTTTAATTATGAATAATAAAGCTCCAGATAATACAATAATAATGGGAATAGATCCAGGAACTAATATTACTGGATTCGGAGTAATTAGAATAAAAAATAATCAAATGAAACTTGTTGATCTAATTGAATTTAAACTGTCAAAAAAAAATGATCATAGCGAAAAACTTTCAGAAATTTTTAACAAGACTTCAGAGTTAATAAAACTTCATAATCCTAATTTTGTAGCAATTGAATCTCCATTTTTTGGCAAAAATGTTCAATCTATGTTAAAATTGGGAAGAGCTCAAGGTGTATCAATGGCTGCAGCTCTTAATCTTGATATTCCAATTACAGAATATTCTCCAAAAAAAATTAAAATGGCAATTACAGGTAATGGTAACTCCTCTAAAGAGCAAGTTGCCAAAATGCTAAGAACTATGTTAGATATAAAAGAAATGCCAAAAAATCTTGATTCTACTGATGGATTAGCAGCTGCAGTTTGCCATTATTTTAATTTTGGTAACTCTAACTCAAAGAAAGAATTTTCAAATTGGGCTAGTTATGTAAGTAAAAATCCTGACAAACTAGTCTAATTCCCAAAATACTTATAGAAATTTTGAATTGTATCAATTCCAATGAAGAAATTTTTTAATCCAAAGTTTTCATTTGGAGAGTGGATCGCATCACTGTCTAATCCAAATCCCATAAGCACTGTTTTTATTCCTAAAATACTCTCAAACATTGGCACAATCGGAATACTTCCTCCATCTTTTTGAGGTATTGGGTCTCTACCAAAACTGTCTTTATATGCATTTATAGCAGATTTATAACCTTTAAAATTTTCAGGAGTTACATATGGATTACCTCCATGATGAGTCAAAACTTCAACTGAAACAGATTTTGGAGCAATTTTTTTTATATGATCTTTAAATAGTTTACTTATTTTTTTCCAATCTTGATTGGGAACAAGTCTCATCGAAATTTTTGCACTTGCTTCTCTTGGAATTACAGTTTTAGATCCCTCGCCAGTATAACCTCCCCAGATCCCATTTACATCTAAAGTTGGTCTTATAGACTTTCTTTCCAAAGTAGTATAACCTAACTCTCCCTTTAAGAGCTCTAGACCTAAAGATTTTTTAAAATTTTCTTCATCAAAATTTGATTTTTCCTCAATTAAAGCTCTACTTGATTTTTCAATTTCAAATACATCATCATAGAAACCTGGAATTGTAATCTTACCTTTATTATCGATAAGTGAGCTTATTATATCTGATAAGATATTTATTGGATTAGCCAATGTACCACCATATGTTCCTGAGTGAAGATCTCTATTGGGTCCGGTAACTTTTAATTCCATGTAAGCTAATCCTCTCAATCCAACAGTTAAAGTTGGATTGTTTAGATTGCCAAGACCAGTATCTGAAATTAAAATAACATCTGCGCCTAATTTATCTTTATTCTCTCTTAAAAAACTTTCAAGATTTTCACTTCCAATTTCTTCCTCTCCTTCAATCATAAACTTTACATTACAATTAAGTTTATTATTTTTTATTAATTGTTCGAAAGCTTTAAGATGCATAAATACTTGACCTTTATCATCACATGCACCTCTTGCAAATATTGCACCATCTGGATGAATCTCAGTCTTTTTAATTACTGGATTAAATGGAGGATTTGTCCATAGCTCAATTGGATCAGGCGGCTGAACATCATAATGACCATAAACTAGAATAGTAGGCATAGATTCATTCACTATTTTTTCTCCATATACAATTGGATGTCCATTAGTTGAATATATATAAGATGAATCACAACCTGATTTTATAAGTTGTTTAGACAACCATTCAGCAGTCTTTTCCATAGTATCATTATATCTTGAATCAGCACTAATAGATGGTAATTCAAGAAATTCAAAAAGTTGATTTATATAATTCTTTTTTTCCTTTTCAGATAATGTACTCATAGTTAATTTATATTTAAAAACTTATTTATATTTGTTCACCTTTTGCGGGTGTGGTGAAATTGGTAGACACGCTAGACTTAGGATCTAGTGCCTAACAGCTTGGGGGTTCGAGTCCCTTCACCCGCACTTTTTTCTTTTCTTTAACTCTAATATATTTCTAGTAATTAAAAGTTTAATTATCATTCAGTTGGAGGATTATATCCAGAGCCTCTTACAAATCGTCCGGGGAAATTACCAGTATGATTTCCGTTTAACAATACCTGAATACCATTTACAAAAACATGTTCTACGCCTTCAGCAAATTGCAAAGGATCTTCAAAAGTTGCTTTATCCTGAATTCTATCTGGATCAAAAACAACAATATCTGCAAAATACCCAATCTTTAAATATCCTCTTTTTTTAATTCCAAGATTATCAGAAGGAAAACCAGATAATCTTCTAATTGCCTCTTCCATTGGAATTAATTTTTCTTCTCTAACATATTTCCCTAAAATTCTTGCAAAACTACCAAATGCTCTAGGATGAGTTATAAAATCTTTTGATATATCTGAATATGAACCTGCATCTGAATCAAATGAAACCCATGGAAGCATAATTTTTTTTCTGACATTATCTTCTGACATACTAAAATAAATACATTGTATTCTGCTTTCATCCTCAATTATAAGATTTACAATTGTTTCTTCAGGAGTTTCACCTCTAAGTTCAGCAGCCTCAGCAATAGTCCTACCTCTATACTTATCAGACATAGACTGTTTATTAAACCCTACCATTAATATGTCTTCGGGTGGCTGTTCTGAAAGTTCTTTTCTAATATCCTTAAAAAGCCTTTCTCTTATATCCGGCCTTTTCATTCGGTTAATCCAAGCTTGCCTTCCTCCTTCCTGAACCCAGGTTGGAATAACTCCAGTTAATCCAGTTGATGATGCTGGGTATGTATACATATCTGCAGTTATTTTTAGACCACTTTCTCTTGCTTTTTCAACCTTCATAATAACTGAGTCTAATAGGTGCCAATTTGGTTTTCTTGAAGCTTTAAGGTGATATATTTGAGATGGTATACTTGCTCTTTCAGCAATCTCAAGCAATTCATCTACTGCCTCTAAAACTCTCGAATCCTCATTTCTAATGTGAGATATATAACTTCCTCCATAAGATGATGCAATTTTTGATAATTCAACTAATTCATCTGTATCAGCATAATCTCCAGGAGCGTAGATTAATGATGATCCGATACCCATTGCTCCTTCCTCCATAGCAATTTTTACAATATTTTTCATTGAATCCATTTCATACTCTGTAGCCTTTCTATTCTCAAAACCTATTTCTTGAATTCTAACTGTTGCTGCTCCTAGATATGAGGCAATATTTGTTGAAACTCCACTTTGTTCAAGTTCTTCCATGGCTTCTCCAAATCCAACAAAATTATTATTTTCTATTGATCCTCTTGGACCAGGAGATGTTCCTTCTCCAAAAACCTCAAGGGTAACACCTTGCTTGAGATCACTAAGAGATCTCCCATCTTGCATTAAAGTATTATATCCCCAACTAAGCATATTTACAAAACCAGGTGAAATAATTTTATTAGAGGCATCTATTGTATCTTTTGCAATGAAATTCTGTTTTTTGCCAACATAAAAAATAGTATCATTTTTAACTGCAATATTTCCAACAAAACCTTTTTTACCTGACCCATCATGTATAGTTCCACCCATAATTAATATATCAACATCATATGTATTATTTGTACAAGAAAGAGTTAAAAAAATAATTGCGAATAGAAATTTTTTCATTGATTTACTATTTCAAACAATTTATTAAAAATTTCAGTATTATCATATACACCCTTAAATTTGTGGGCTTTATATCCATAGCTAAAAACAGGAACCATAGTAGCAGTATGACTTCCAGAAACATACTTGTTTTCAACATTAGATTTTAATAAATCACCTCCTGTTATTGCAGCTCCCCCAGTCTCATGATCAGCAGTTATGACAACAATAGTATTATCATCCTTATCGATAAAATCAAAAACTGTTTTAATTGTATTATCAAATTCAATCATCTCGCTGTTCATGTGCTTAGGATCATTATCATGACCCCCCCAATCTATTTGAGCTGATTCAACAAGAAGAAAAAAGGGTTTATTTAGACTCTCTAACTTTTGAATTGTAGATTCAACCAGACTGGGTAAAGATGGTTCTCTGCCTTTATGCTTTTCAATAGGGTCGTCATAACTAGTTAAATATCCAATTTTATTAGAATTATTATTCTTATATGTCTCAATACTGGTTGCAAAAAAATAGTCTTCCATCTCAGCTAATAAATTTCTATTATCTGATCTATTATTAAAATATCTTTCACCTCCTCCAACAAAGAAATTTATTCCACTTTTTGCAAGCTGACTAGCAATATCTTCGTATTGATATCTACTTTTTACCTTTGAATAGTATGATGCAGGAGTTGCATGAACTATAGTAGAGGTGACTATTATTCCAGTAGAGTAGCCTAAATCTTTACAAATTTCTAAAATACTTTTAACTGGTTTATAATTATCATCCATTCCAACCAATCTATTTTTTGTTTTTACTCCAGATGACATTGCAGTTCCAGCTGCAGCAGAATCGGTAATTAAGTTACTTGAAGAGTGAGTCTTAATCAATCCTACATATTTGGATCTCTCTAAAGATGTATAATTATTATTAGAGTACATTCCAGATGAAATTTGGGAAAGGCCCATACCATCTCCAATCATCATAATAATATTTGGTTTTTTAGAGTTCTGACTTTGGACTGTAAAGCAACTTAAAGTAACTAAAAGAAAAAGGGTTTTTTTAATCATAATGCAAAGTTAAATTTATAATGAAGATTATCGTAAAGTTTTTATTAATGAATCAATAACTTTACTGTTGTTTTTTTCATTTTTGTAAACATAGTCTGAATTGATTTTACCTAATTTTTTTTCTTTTTCTTTTCTATGACATAGTTCATTAAATATTTTTGAAAATTCAACAGAATTGTTGATTGATATTACACCACCTAAATCAATTAAATCTTCAGCCTCTTTAAATCCATGATATAAATTTCCTATAATAACTGGACATGAAAAAACAGAAGGCTCAAGAATATTATGAAGACTATTATTAGAAAAACCCCCGCCTACATAACAAAAGTTTGCATATTTATACATATACCTAAGTTTACCAATTGAGTCAACAATTAATACCTTTTTTTGAAAGTCTTCTTCTTTTACTAGGCATGATAGTTTGACACAAGAATTTCCAAAAATATTCTCTAACTCCTTTATTTGTCTTTTGGATACTTCATGGGGCGCAATAATGGATTTGATATTATTGTTTGTTATAGATTCTTTTATAATTTTTATATCTCTTCTCCAAACACTTCCTGCAATAAAACATTTATTATTATTAACAAACTTTTCAATAATATCAATCCTTTTATTTTCATTAAGTGTTTTAATTACAGATGTAAATCTTGAGTCGCCTGATTCAACTACATTTTGGATGGAGTACTTATTAAGTATTAATTTTGAATTATTGTCTTGAACATAAAAAAAATCAATCATTTTTAATCTGTCTAAAAACCATTTACCAAAAATTCCAAAATAAAAATTACCCTGCTTAAATTTTGAAGAAACAGAATAAATAATTGAGTTGTTCTTTTTTAATTCAGATATATAGTTTGGCCATAAATCATTTTTGATAATTACTGCAACTTTAGGATTTACATATTTAATAAACTTTTTAGCGTTATTTGATAAATCAACTGGTAAATAAGTAATAGAATCTGTATGCTTATAATTTTTAACATTTTCATATCCAGATGGTGAGAAAAATGTGACAATAATTTTTAAGTTATTGACTTTAACTTTTAATTCTTCAATTATTGGTTTGGCAATTTCAAATTCTCCCAGTGATGATACATGAAACCAAATATTTTTTTCATTGGGATTAATATCCTTTTTCAAAATTCTAAAGGTATCTTTTCTTCCTTCGTGAAATAGATCTATTTTTTTTGAAAACAGTCTAAATGGTATGCTTAAAGCATTAATAGTAATGATAAATATTTCATAAATAATTTTCACCAGTCCCTTTTTCCAAAAATACTTTTTTAATTTTGTTTTTAATGAAAAAAATAAATATGGTTGACCTTAATGGTCAATACAAAAAAATTAGATGGCAAATTAATAGAGAGATTAAAAAAGTAATTAAATCATCATCTTTTATTAATGGTCCGTCAGTTAAAGAATTTCAGCATAATTTACAGAACTTTTTAGGTATTAGGCATGTAATTCCATGTGCAAACGGTACAGATGCTCTTCAAGTTGCATTAATGTCTCTTCAATTAAATAAAGGAGATGAGGTTATCACTACAAACTTCTCTTTTGCATCAACTATAGAAGTAATTCTTCTTCTTGGATTAAAGCCTGTTTTAGTAGATATTGATCCAAAGACCTTTAATATAAATCCTAGCTTAATTAAAGATAAAATTAGTGAAAAGACTAAAGTTATTATCCCAGTTCACTTATTTGGACAAACATGTAATATGCAAGAAATACTTGAAATAGCTAATAAACATAACTTATTTATTATTGAGGATAATGCTCAAGCTCTTGGCTCTAAATATAAATTTTCAAATTCTGAAAAACAGATGGCTGGTACTATTGGGGATATTTCTACTACCTCATTTTTCCCTTCAAAGAATTTAGGTTGTTATGGTGATGGTGGAGCAATAATGACAAATTCAGATAATTTAGCATATAAAATAAAGGGACTGGTTAATCATGGTATGTATGAGAGATATTATCATGATGAAGTTGGTGTAAACTCTAGACTTGATTCCATTCAAGCTGCAATTTTAAACGTTAAGTTAAAGTATCTTAATAAATATAATACCGCCAGACAGGAATCAGCAGAACTTTATAATGAAAAGTTTGAAAAGATTGACTCTCTTGAGATTCCATTTGTTGAATCTGATCCTGATACTCATGTTTACCATCAGTACACCTTAAAGGTTAAAAATGGAATGAGAGAAAAATTAGCTGAGTGTCTTTCAAAAAATAGCATTCCATTTGGTATATATTATCCTCTTGGATTCCATGAACAAAAGGCTTATAAACAAGAATTTATATCTGACAATGACTTTCCAGTTACTAATCAAGTAAAAAATGAAGTCATCTCTTTACCGATGCATTCAGAGCTTTCAAAGAGACAGATAAACTATATAACAAATACTGTTTGTAATTTTTTTGAATAATTACCCATTTCTTTTACTTTAGCAAAAACTAAACATGAGAATATTAATTCTAATTCTATCTACTTTGACTCTTTCAGGTCAAGAAATATATATACACGCTGGAAAAATTTATGACACTAACTCTGGAGAAATAAGTTTAGAAAAAACTATTATTATTTCAAATGATAAAATTAAATCAATTGAAAATGGATTTAAAGAGTCAAGTGATGAAAATATTAAAATTTATGACTTGACATCTAAATTTGTCATGCCGGGATTAATTGATTTTCATGTTCATATGGAGAGTGAGTCAGGAGGCCCTGAGAAATATATTAGTAGGTTTCAAGATAACAAATCAGATATTGCTTTCAAATCCTCAGTTATTGCTAAAAAGACCCTTATGGCGGGCTTCACAACAGTTAGAGATGTCGGGGGATCTGGTGTAAATATCTCTTTAAGAAATGCAATTAATAATGGTGTTGTTCCTGGACCTAGAATTTTTACTTCGGGAAAAACAATTGCAACAACTGGTGGTCATGGTGACAGAACTAATGGCTATAGAGATGATCTTGTTGATGATCCAGGTCCGGAGCAAGGAGTTGTAAACTCTATTGCTGATGCTAGAAAAGCTGTTAGATATAGATATAAGAATGGAGCTGATTTAATTAAAATTACTGCAACAGGGGGAGTAATGAGTTTAGCAAAAAATGGTCAAAATCCTCAATTTACAGAAGAAGTAATAAGAGAAATTGTTAAAATTGCAAATGACTATGGTATGCATGTTGCAGCACATGCTCATGGGGATGAAGGCATGTATAGAGCTGTAAACGCTGGAGTTACTACTATTGAGCATGGATCAATTATGTCAGATAGAACAATGAAACTTATGAAAGAAAAACAAACTTATTTAGTTCCAACGATAAGTGCAGGAGAACATGTAGCTAAAATGGCTAATATTCCTGGATATTACCCTGAAATAATAATACCAAAGGCTCTTGAAGTTGGGGTTCAGAATAAAACTACTACAAAAAAAGCATATAAAATGGGTGTTCCAATTGCTTTTGGAACTGATGCAGGTGTTTTTCCCCATGGAGATAATGCGGGAGAATTTATATTCATGAAAGAGATTGGAATTCCTACTGAATACTCCCTAAAATCTGCTACAATAACAAATGCAAAACTCTTAAATATGGAAAACCTATTAGGCCAATTAAGGGAGGGATTTTATGCTGATATTATTGCAGTCAACGAAAGTCCGTTAGACAATATTGCTACTTTAAAAAATGTAATTTTTGTTATGAAAGATGGTAAAGTATACAAAAATTAGATTTTTGATACTGATACTTCAGGATTGATTTTTCTTATTAAACCTTGTAGAGTATTACCCGGCCCAACCTCTACAAACTCATTAATTCCGTCATTTATCATTTCATTTACACTCTGAGTCCAAAGCACTGCTCCTGTCAATTGACTCAATAAATTCATTTTTATTATTTCTGGGTCTTTTACTGGTTTAGCACTAAAGTTTTGATATATTTTGCAGATAGGCTCTTTAAATTCAGTTTGATCAATTCCTTTTTTGAGATCTTTGATTGCGGATTCCATTAGATCTGAATGGAATGCACCACTAACTGGAAGTATTAATACTCTTCTGGCACCTTTTTCTTTAAGAGTTTGACAAGCTTTTTCAACTGCATTGTATTCTCCAGAAATTACCAACTGACCTGGACAATTGTAGTTAGCAGGTTTTACAACTTCATGAATTTCATTACATACATCTTCAACAATTTTATTTTCCAGTCCTAAAATTGCCGCCATTGTTCCATTAGTTTTTTGACAAGCTTCTTGCATCGCATTTGCTCTAATTGAAACTAATCTTAATCCTTCTTCAAAACTTATTGCTTTAGTTGATACTAGTGCAGAGAACTCTCCAAGTGAATGTCCGGCGCATGCTTGAGGCTTAAACTCTTTTGAAGTTAAGGCAGATATTACTGAATGAATGAAAATTGCTGGTTGAGTAACTTTTGTTTGTAAAAGATCTTCAGGTGTTCCTTCAAACATTAAGTTAGTGATATTAAATCCCAAAACTTCATTTGACTTATTAAATAAGTTTCTAGACTCAATAATATTATCATAAATTTCTTTACCCATACCAGGTTTCTGTGATCCTTGACCAGGAAAAATATATGCTTTCATATTATTTCTTTATATATGTTAAAAAAGAATATTTCATATTACTATCATCATCTAAATAATTAACTAACTCGTTAACAAGTTCAAACTTGTTTATTGGAATTTCAGGAAAAAAAGCATCTCCTTGATAATCTTTATAAACTCTTGTTAATTCTATTTTATCTACTAAATTAATTGTCTGAGAGTATATTTCTCCTCCACCAATTATAAATGGTTGTTGGTCATCTTTACACTCGTAAATAGCATCTTCTATATTTCTAAATACTTCAATACCTTCCGGAGAATAATCTTTATTTCTTGTAATAACAATATTTCTTCTGTTTGGTAATGGACTAGGAAGAGACTCAAAAGTCTTTCTGCCCATAATAACTGAATGACCTTGAGTCAAATTTTTAAATCTTTTTAAATCTTTTGGTATATTCCAAATTAACCTATTATCAAATCCAATAACATTATTGGTTGATGCTGCTGCGATGATTGTTAATTCACTTTTAATCATAATTAAATAGAAATCTTACCACTTATTGATGGATGTGAATTATAATCTATGATTTCTATATCCTCATATTTAAAATCCTCAATTTTTTTTACAAGAGGGTTAAGTTTAAGTTTAGGTAATTTCATTGGCTTTCTTGTCAACTGAAGATCAACTTGTTCTAAATGATTTAAATAAATATGAGTGTCACCAAATGAATGGACGAAATCTCCCACATCATATTCACATACTTGAGCTATCATATGAGTTAAAAGAGAATAAGAAGCTATATTAAATGGAACACCTAGAAATACATCTGCACTTCTCTGATACATCTGACAAGATAGTTTATTATCAGAAACATAAAACTGAAAAAATGCGTGACATGGAGGCAAAGCTGCCTTTCCATTTTTAACATTATCACCGAATGATTTTGAACTATCAGGAATAATATTTGGATTCCAAGCTGTCACTATCATTCTTCTACTTGATGGATTATTTTTAAGCGAATAAATTACCTCCTTTAACTGGTCTATGCCATCAGAATTCCAATTTCTCCATTGGTGCCCATAAATCGGACCAAGATTTCCATTACTATCAGCCCACTCATCCCATATTGTTACACCATTTTCTTTAAGATACTTTATGTTTGTGTCACCATTTATGAACCATATAAGCTCATGTATTATTGATCTTAAATGGAGTTTCTTAGTAGTCACAAGAGGAAAACCCTCTTGAAGATTAAACCTCATTTGATATCCAAATACACTAATTGTACCTGTGCCAGTCCTGTCCTCTTTTTTTACTCCTTTTTCTTTTATGTGATGAAGTAAATCTAGATATTGTTTCATTATACCTTTTTTCTAAAATCTAATTCATCTCTTAATCTAGCAGCTAATTCATACTCTTCATTTTGAATACTTTTTTCTAACATTTTTTTAATGTTTCTAGTTGAAATTTTTTTAATATCCTTAGTGCTTTCAGTTTTAGAATCAGTTGAATCAAATAAGTTATCCTTAAAAAAGTTTTTATCTGTGAGATTAATCCCATCGGAGTATCTCATATCATCTTCAAACCCTGCTTCATCTAAAATTTCTTTAGTTACAAAAATAGGAGCTTTAAATCTAATTGATAAAGCAATAGCATCAGACGTTCTTGAATCAATTTTTACCACTTCACTATCTTTTTCACATACCATATTTGAATAGAAAACACCTTCACTCAATTTATGAATGATTACATGGTTTAAACTTATATCAAACTTATCAGCAAACCCTTTAAATAGTTCATGAGTAAGAGGCCTGGTAGTCTTAATTTTTTTTTCAAGAGCAATTGCTATTGACTGTGCTTCAAAACCTCCTATTACAATTGGTAATTTTTTATTACCATTAACCTCATCTAAAATCAATGCAAAGGCTCCTGAAGCATTATCACTATATGAAATTCCATGAATTTTTAGCTCTACCAATTCCATTTAAAATTATAATTTCACAAATTAATTAAATAAAATTTAAATCTCATTAATGGACTATAGGAAATATTTTTTTTATCATTAAATTCGCTTAAAATTTAAATCTATGAAGACAATTCAATTCAGAGAAGCTATATGTGAAGCAATGTCAGAGGAAATGAGAAGAGATGAAAGTGTCTATCTAATGGGTGAAGAAGTTGCTGAATATAATGGTGCTTATAAGGCATCAAAGGGAATGCTAGATGAATTTGGTGAATTGAGAGTAATAGACACACCTATTTCTGAGGCTGGTTTCTCAGGTGTTGGTGTTGGTTCTACAATGGTAGGTGCTAGACCAATAATTGAGTTTATGACATTTAACTTCTCATTGGTTGGAATTGATCAAATAATAAATAATGCTGCTAAAATAAGACAAATGTCCGGAGGTCAATTTCCATGTCCAATTGTTTTTAGAGGTCCAACAGCTTCTGCTGGTCAACTTGGTGCTACCCACTCTCAAGCATTTGAAAGCTGGTTTGCTAACTGTCCTGGTCTAAAAGTAATTGTTCCATCAAATCCATATGATGCTAAAGGACTTTTGAAATCTGCAATAAGAGATGATGATCCAGTTATTTTTATGGAATCAGAACAGATGTATGGAGATAAGGGTGAAATTCCTGAAGGTGAATATACTTTACCAATCGGTGTTGCAGATATTAAAAGAAAGGGAAAAGATGTAACATTAGTTTCATTTGGAAAGATTATAAAGGAAGCATTTATAGCTGCTGATATTCTTGAGAAAGAAGGTATTGAATGTGAAATCATTGATTTAAGAACACTTAGGCCTATTGATTATAATACCATACTAGAATCGGTTAAAAAAACAAATAGATTAGTTATTCTTGAAGAGGCTTGGCCCTTTGGAAATGTATCTACTGATATTTCGCACAAAGTTCAGAACGAACTCTTTGATTTTCTTGATGCACCAATTGAAAAAGTAAATAATGCAGATACCCCTACTCCTTATTCTCCAGTTTTATTAGAAGAGTGGCTTCCAAATAGTGAGGAAGTAATTAAGGCAGTTAAAAAAGTTCTCTATATTTAACCTACTAGAAGTGGAGCTATTACTAGAGCAACAACAGCAATTAATTTTAAAAGAATATTAAGGGATGGTCCAGATGTGTCTTTGAAAGGATCACCAACTGTATCACCTACAACTGCTGCTTTATGAGCTTCAGTACCTTTTCTCCCATCTTCTTCAATCATCTTTTTTGCGTTATCCCAAGCACCACCTGCATTTGATTGAAAAATTGCCATTAAAACACCACATGATGTTACACCAGCCAAAAGACCACCAAGCATTTCTGCACCACCAGTAAATCCAATTATAACTGGAACTGAGATAGCCATTAACCCAGGAAGAATCATCTCTCTTAAAGCAGCTTGTGTTGAAATTTCAACACATTTACTATATTCTGCTACACCGTCAGCATCATTAAAGATTTTTAGATCTTCTTTTGATGCTTTAGAAAGGTCTGAATCATACTTTCTCATTACTTCAAGAGCTGCTTTTAATTTTGGCAAGTCTTTAAATTGTCTTCTTACTTCTTCGATCATGCTCATTGCTGCTTTACCAACTGCCTTCATTGAAAGGGCAGAAAAAACAAATGGCAGCATTGCACCAAGAAGAAGACCAGCCATAACAACTGGCTTTGAAATATCAATAGCAGTAATTTGGGCAGTTTGCATATATGCTGCAAATAAAGCTAAAGCTGTTAATGCTGCTGATGCAATAGCAAAACCTTTTCCAATTGCTGCTGTTGTATTTCCAACTGCATCAAGCTTATCTGTTCTTTCTCTAACCTTAGGATCAAGCTCTGCCATTTCTGCTATACCACCAGCATTATCTGAAATAGGACCGTATGCATCTACTGCTAACTGAATACCTGTATTAGCAAGCATACCTACAGCAGCAATTGCTATTCCATATAGACCTGCAAATTCATATGATAGTAATATTGCAGCACAAATAAATATAATAGGAAGAGCAGTGGAAATCATTCCAACACCAAGACCGGCGATTATAGTAGTTGCAGGACCAGTTTCTGCCTGTTCAACTATTGAAAGAACAGGTTTTTTACCAGTTGCAGTGTAATATTCAGTTACTTTACCGACAAGAAGACCAGCTATTAATCCGCTAATTGTTGCAATGAAAACGCCATTTGAGGTATATTCAATTTCATTAAAAATCCATGACTCTGGAAGTAAATATTGTATTAGAGAATAAGTAACAGCAATCATCAATCCAGCAGATATAAACTCACCCATATTTAAAGCCTTGTGAGGATCTCCACCTTCTTTAACTTTAACGAAGAAGGTTCCTATAATAGACATAATTATTCCAGATGCAGCGATAAATAATGGAAGTAATACTGCATTAATTTCGATTCCAGAAAATTCACTTAAACTAACAAAAGCAGCACCTAAAACCATTGCTCCAATAATTGACCCGACAAACGACTCAAATAAGTCTGCTCCCATTCCAGCAACGTCTCCAACATTATCTCCAACATTATCTGCAATAGTAGCAGGATTAAGAGGATGATCTTCAGGTATGCCAGCTTCAACTTTTCCAACTAAGTCAGCACCGACATCTGCAGCTTTAGTATAGATTCCTCCACCAACTCTTGCAAATAATGCAATAGATGAAGCACCAAGTGAAAATCCAGATAAAACTTGTATAACAGTATTAATATCTTCAAACATAGGTCTGTAAATTATAAATAAAGAGCCAACACCTAAAACCCCTAGACCAACTACACCCATTCCCATTACAGAACCACCAGAAAAAGCAATTTCTAGGGCTTTTCCAAGGGAATCTTGAGCAGCATTAGTTGTTCTTACATTGGCTTTTGTTGCAACTTGCATACCAATAAAACCTGCAAGACCAGAACAGAATGCTCCAACGACAAAAGATACTGCCACCAACCAGCTACTACCTTCATTAATACCTTTAAATGCTAGTAATACAGCAGTAATTAATACAAAAACTGACAATATTTTATATTCAGCCTTTAAAAATGCCATTGCACCATCAGCAATATTTTTTGCAATTTTTGCCATTTTTGCATTTCCAACTTCTTTTTTTGAAACTGATGAATTTTTAATAAAAACAAATATTAATGCAATTACACCAGCTAGTGGGATAAGATTTATGTAGTCCATTTTTTAAATTTTTGTCAAATATAATACAATGAGTTAATTGCTTAAAATTATATACAAAAAAAGGTGGTCATTTGACCACCTTTTATTTTTGCTATATATTAGTTTTAATTCTTAACTAATTCTAAAGTCCACCATACTCCTCCACCAGCTTCAATTGCAATTTGCATTGTTGTTGGAGAAATGTTTAGAACATCGTATGATCTGCTGGAAGCAATTCCATCTTGACCATTGTTAGTAGCTTTAGGAAGAACCAAGTAGGCTCCGTCTCCATTCAGAGTTAAAACATCTCCTGTAGCAAGAGACCAGGTGAATGAACCATCAACGTATGGAGAAATAGGAGTTCCACAGTAATCTCCATTACCTGTTTGCCAATCTTCTAGCCATGTTCCATCTCCGTGACTTATAGTAAACTTACCGTCAGAAGTAAATGTATAAACATCATCCTCTAGACATGGTCTAGAGCCATTTGCTCCATAGTTCCACCACTCTCCACTGCCAGCAGAAGGTCCAACATATAAGTTATATGGTCTCCATGTTCCTGGAATATAATCAATTGCTTTAGGTCCTTCAATAGAAATACTTTGAGTTAACTGATCTGCAGGACCAAGAAGGGTTCCTGTAGCAGGAATACCATACACAGTTAACTTAACAGTATAATCACCAGCTCTAGAGTATGTGTGAGTTGGATTTGGTTCACTTGATGTGTTACCGTCACCAAAATTCCAAACAAAAACAGAGGTGTTTTCTAAAACAGAATTAAATTTATAAGTGTATCTTGAATCTAAATCTTCACCTAAAGCTGAAGCAGTAAAAGAAGCACTTGCGTTAATTGGTTGATCGATTTCTATTGTTTGGGTGTTTTCATCATCATCGTTTTTATCACAAGAATATATGACAAATAAGGATGTAATTAGTAATAGGTTAAGTTTACGTTTCATAATTTATATTAGATTTTAATTTTGATAGAAAGATATATAAATTCTCTAAAATCAACAACTTAAACAGTATTTTATAGTTTACTAATACTCGTAGTTTATTTATTTGAGGTTTTGAAAGTATTTAGATTTCTTTTTTAATTAAAGATAAAATTAACTCATAATCAGATTTTTTTTCTACGAAATCTATATCATCAACATTAATTTTTAAAAGCTTTCCACTATTATAATTTGTTATCCACGCCTCATACCTCTCATTAAGTCTACTTAGATACTCTATACTAATTGTTTTCTCGTATTCTCTTCCTCGTTTATGAATTTTATTTACAAGATTGGGGATACTGCTTTGAAGGTAAACTAAAAGATCTGGTGGCTTGACAAGATTAAGCATCGTGTCAAAAAGAGATAAATAATTTTCATAATCTCTTTGTGTCATTAAGCCCATTGCATTTAAGTTGGGAGCAAAAATGAACGCGTCTTCATAAATTGTTCTATCTTGAATTACGTCTTCGTTACTTCTTTCAATATCTAACAGCTGTTTGAATCTACTATTTAAAAAATAAATTTGAAGATTAAACGACCATCTTTCCATGTGACTGTAAAAGTCATCCAGATATGGGTTTGCAATTATATCTTCATAATATGGTTTATACTTTAAGCTTTTTGATAGCTGCTTAGTTAAACTTGTTTTACCAGCACCAATATTTCCTGCAATTGCTATTCTCATAATTTTTGGCAAAATAGTAGGTTTTTTTTAAAGAAAAAAGCAGAATAATTTGAAATTATTTTTTTTTAATTAATTTTGTTAGAAACAGAGGAAGGATTTGACTGATTGCAACCTCTTAAAAAATTGCTAAAGCAGTAATTCTTTTACAAGCAATCACGTCTTTTTTTCTCATAAACTTAATTCAATGTCGTACTTATTTACGTCTGAATCTGTTAGTGAAGGACATCCTGATAAGGTTTCTGATCAAATCAGTGACGGAATATTAGATAATTTTCTAGCTTTTGATCCAAATTCAAAAGTTGCCTGTGAAACATTAGTTACAACTGGACAAGTAGTTTTATCTGGAGAGGTTACTAGCTCTACATATATTGATGTTCAGAATGTTGCAAGAGAAATCATCAAGGATATAGGATATAATAATGATTTGTATAAGTTCTCAGGAGAATCTTGTGCAGTTATGTCATTAATTCATGAGCAGTCAGAAGACATATTAAGAGGAGTAGAAAGAGATATAAAGGAGGATCAAGGTGCAGGAGATCAAGGAATAATGTTTGGGTATGCATGTAATGAGACTGAAAACGGTATTCCTCTTACTCTAGATATTGCTAATAAATTACTTTTTGAACTCTCACGTCTGAGAAGATCAAAAACAATTCCTTATTTAAGACCGGATTCAAAGTCTCAAGTTACTATCGAATATGATGAAAATGACAATCCTCTAAGAATAGATACCATTGTAATCTCAACTCAACATGATGAGTTTGATAGTGATGATAAAAAAATGCTAGATAAAATAAGAAAAGATATAATTGAGGTATTAATTCCAGAAGTAAAGAAGTGTTATCCTGCTAGTATTCAAAAACTATTTAATAATAATATTAAATATCATGTAAATCCTACTGGTAAATTTGTTATTGGTGGACCACATGGAGATACAGGCCTAACAGGACGAAAAATAATTATTGATACTTATGGAGGGAGAGGGGCGCATGGTGGAGGAGCATTTAGTGGAAAAGATCCAAGTAAAGTTGACAGAAGTGCAGCATATGCAGCAAGACATATATCTAAGAATTTAGTAAAAGCAGGCGTTTCTAATGAGATTTTAATTCAGGTTGGATATGCTATTGGAGTTGCTGAGCCAGTATCACTTAATGTAAATACATGCGGTAAATCAAAATTAAATATTTCAGATTCAAAATTATCGAACATTGTCAATGAGATATTTGACTTAAAACCTCACTCGATAGAATCAAGATTTAACTTAAGAGACCCAATATATCTTGAAACTGCCTCATATGGACATATGGGTAGAAAATCTGAAAAAAAAACCAAAACTTTTAACTCAAAATATTCTGGAGTTAAAAAAATCGAGGTTGAGCTTTTCCCATGGGAAAAGCTAGAATATGTTGAACAAATAATTAAATCACTAAAACTATGAATCAAAATGATCAAACACTTGCATTACATGTAGGTCATAATACAAAAAAGACAGAGGGGACTAGAGCTGTCCCAATATATCAAACTACATCTTATGTTTTTGATAATACTGACCATGCTGCTAATCTATTTTCACTAGCAGAACCAGGATATATATATACAAGACTCAACAACCCTACAGCTGATATTCTTGAACAAAGATTGGCTTCTTTGGAAGGCGGAATTGCTGCAGTAGCTACTTCTTCAGGATCTGCTGCTCTAGCTACAACTCTTTTAACATTATTAAAAACTGGAGATCATATTGTAGCTTCAAATAGTCTATATGGAGGAACTTATAATTTATTAAACGTTACACTTCCAAGGTACGGTATAACAACAACATTTGTAGATCCTGATGATCCAAATAATTTTTTTAATGCAATAAAAGATAACACTAGGGCTGTTTATATTGAAAGTATTGGTAATCCTAAGCTAGATATATTAGATGTTGAATCCATCTCTAAAATTGCTAAAAAAGCGAAACTACCATTAATAGTTGATAATACTGTAGCTACTCCATTTTTATTAAAACCAATTGACTATGGTGCAGATATTGTAATTCATTCTACTACAAAATATATAACTGGAAATGGAACTTCAATAGGAGGTATTATAATTGATGCTGGTAATTTTGATTGGAGTAATGGACTATTTAATGAATTCACTGAACCATCTGCCGGGTATCATGGTCTTGTATACCATGATGCACTTGGACCTGCAGCATTTATTGCAAAAGTTAGAATTGAGGGACTAAGAGATCTAGGTAGTGCTCCAAGTCCATTTAATTGTTTTCAAACAATTCAAGGATTAGAAACCCTATCTGTTAGAATTAAAAAACACTCTGAGAGTGCCTTAAAAGTTGCTGAATGGCTTGAAACACAAGATGAAGTAGCGTGGGTAAATTACCCAGGTCTGAAATCATCTAAATATTATAGTCTTTCTAAGAAATATCTAAAGGGAGGTCAAAGTGGAATTGTTACGTTTGGATTAAAAGGAGGGTTTGAATCAGCAAAAAAATTGACAGATAGTACCAAAATATTTTCTTTGCTTGCAAACTTTGGTGATTCTAAATCTCTTATAATTCATCCTTCAAGCACAACTCATCAACAACTAAATGAGGATCAACAAAAATCCACAGGGGTTACATCAGATCTAGTTAGACTAAGTATAGGTCTTGAAGATCCTAATGATTTAATTAATGATTTAAAAGAGGCAATTAAGTCTATATAATTTGCAAGATGAATTAAAACATATTTTAATCGAAGATTTTGAAATTCAATCAGGATTAAAAATCAAAAAGATTGAACTTACATATCAAATCTTTGGTATGCCTATTGGGAGTTCTCCAGTTATTCTTGTAAATCATGCTTTAACTGGAAACTCACTTGTTTCAGGAAATAATGGATGGTGGAGAGACATTGTAGGCGACGATAAACCTATAGACACTAAAAAATTCTCTGTAATATGTTTTAACATACCTGGTAACGGATTTAATGAAAAAAGTTTTGATTATTCTCTAAATATTAATTTGGGTGATGTAGCCTTATTATTTATAGAGGCATTAGAAAAATTAAAAATTCCTAAATTATTTGCAATAACTGGAGGTTCAATTGGAGGTTGTATTACATGGGAAATGTTAGCTATAAAAAATGATATTGCTGATAAAATAATTCCTATTGCTTCAGATTGGAAGGCAAATGACTGGTTAATTGCAAATACTTTTCTTCAAAATAGAATTCTTGAAAATTCAAGAGATCCAGTTGCAGATGCAAGAATCCATGCAATGACTTTTTACAGAACACCAAGGTCTTTAAATGATAGATTTAAAAGAACAATAAATAATGATAAAGGTTTATATAATGTTGAATCCTGGCTTGATCACCATGGTGTAAAGTTACATCAAAGATTTAGTCTTAACTCATATAAATTTCTAAATAAATTATTAAGATCAACTGATATAACTAGGGATGGTGAAAGTTTCGAGATGAAAATTCAAAATGTAAAATCAGAAATGCATATAATATCGATTGATTCTGATATTTTCTTTCTTCCAGATGAAGATTATGATACTACAACTATTTTAAAGTCTAATAAAATTAAGGTAAATAATCACATTGTTAAATCAATTCATGGACATGATGCCTTTTTAATAGAAACCTATCAAATTTCAAATATCTTTACAAAAATTTTAAAATAATGGCAATTTATTTAGATAGAGTTAATGACAAATACCTATTTGAATTATCAAATGAAAATGGTTATAAAGTTCTTTTAGATAGAAAGCACTCAACAGATTATCAAGTTCAAGGTGCCAGTCCAATGGAACTTTTACTTATGGGAGTTGCAGGTTGCAGTAGTATAGATATTATTTCTATTTTAGAAAAACAAAAGTTAGATCCTAAATCATACAAAATGGAGGTTGTGGGTGAAAGAGAATCTGAACCAGGAAGACCATTTAAAAGGATTCATGTAAAACTATTGATTGAAGGAGAAATTCCAGGTGATAAAATAATACGTGCAGCAACACTAAGTTTTGAGAAGTACTGTTCCGTTTCAAAAAATCTCGAGAAATCAACTTTGATAGAGCACTCAATTTATCTTAATGGAGAGCTTATTAAAAAATAGTATAAAAAGTTTGATATTTTAAATACCTATTATACTTTTGTTAAGTTATGAAACAAAATTTTAATTTTTATTACTCATATTACTTCTCTTATCAGAAGAAGGGATAATTATGTATAATTAAATTAAAATATAATAGTCCTGTCAAATCAGGACTTTTTTTTTATATGAAAGTATCAATACAGGGAATTAAAGGTTCATTCCACCATATGGTGGCAAACGAGTATTTTAATTCTTTTGAATTACTAGAATGCTCAACCTTTGAAAATTTAGTTAAATCAATTGATAAAGAAGAATCTGACTTTGGTGTCATGGCAATTGAAAATTCAATTGCGGGATCAATACTTCCTAATTATGCCCTAATTGACGAGTATAATTTATGTATAACAGGAGAACATAATTTAAATATAAATCATAATTTAATGTGTCTAGCTGGTCAAAAAATTGATCAAATTCATGAAGTCCAATCACACCCAATGGCTTTACTTCAATGTTCCAAATTTTTTAATAATTATCCTCACATCAAATTGATTGAGAGTGAGGACACAGCTTTATTTGCAAAAAAAATCAAAGATGAAGAAATTAAAGGTGTTGGAGCCATTGCAAGTAAAGAAGCCTCTGAAATTTATAATTTAGAAATTCTAGAAGAATCAATCCAAACTATCAAAAACAACAAGACAAGATTTGTGATTCTTGAAAAAAAGAATACAAATATTGAATTTAATAAAGCTGCACTAAAGTTTATTCTTGATCATAAAAGAGGAAGTTTAGCATCAGTTTTAAATGTGATGAGTGATTGTAGTCTTAATCTTACTAAAATTCAATCTTTACCTGTAATACAGACCCCAGGTAAATATGCTTTTTTTGTTGACATTACTTTTAACTCAGTAGATAATTACAATAAAGCAAAAAAAATTATTGAAATAATGGCTCAAGAATTTAAAGTTTTAGGTGAATTTAAAATTAAAGAATTATGAACGTAGGAGTAATTGGCTTGGGATTAATTGGAGGGTCTATAGCGTTAAAGATTAAGGAAATAGATATAAATACAGTAATCTATGGACTTGATAAAGATTTTGATTCAATGAGTTATGCATTAGGCAAAGGTATAATAGATAAAAAACTAGATATAAACTCAATTGATAACTTAAATTTCATTTTTATTGCAATACCTGTAGATGCTATCAAAAGTGAAATAGAGTCAATATTGAGTAAAATCTCAAATAATACTTTAGTTGTTGACTTAGGTTCAACAAAGCATGAGATATGTAAAAAAGTAGAAGACCATTCTAATAGAAAAAATTTCCTTGCAGCACATCCAATAGCTGGTACGGAGTTTTCAGGCCCTTCAGCTGCAACTAAAGATCTTTTTGAAAATAAAGTTTTAATTCTTTGTGAAACAGAAAAAACTGATCAAGATTTATTATCGGATGCTCTAAAAATTTTTGATTCTATGAATATGAATATTATCAATATGGGTTCAATTGAACATGATAAGCATATAGCTTATGTATCACATCTTTCACATGTTTCGTCTTTTATGTTAGGAAAGACAGTAATGAACAAGGAAGAAGATCAAGATTCCATTTATAATATGGCTGGAAGTGGATTTGAGTCAACTGTTAGGTTAGCAAAAAGCTCACCTGAAACATGGGCATCAATTTTTGTTGAAAATAAAAATAATATTGTTGAATCACTTAATGAGTATATATCTAATATCAATAACTTTAAAATTTTAATTGAAAAAGGTGATAAAGAAAAATTAAGTGCTGAAATGAAAAAAATAAATGGTATTAGAGAAATACTTAAAGAAATTAAATAAATAAATATGGAAAATAAAAAGGAGTTTAGAAGTTGGTTAGACAATATGAACCTTGGCCACCCATTAGTTATAGCTGGACCTTGTAGTGCAGAAACTGAAGAGCAAGTTTTAAAAATTGCACATGAACTCAAAGATTCAGATGTATCAGCATATAGAGCAGGTATATGGAAACCAAGAACTAGACCTGGAATGTTTGAAGGTGTAGGTGCAATTGGTCTAAATTGGTTAGAAAAAGTTAAAAAGGAAACAGGTTTAATGATTGCAACAGAAGTTGCAAATTCAGTGCATGTAGATCTTGCACTTAAACATGATGTTGATATATTATGGATTGGAGCAAGGTCTACAGTATCTCCATTCATTGTTCAGGAAATTGCCGATGCGCTAAAAGGGACTGATAAAATTATACTAGTTAAAAACCCAGTTAATCCTGATTTATCTCTATGGTTAGGTGGGATTGAAAGAATATACTCCTCAGATATAAACAAAATAGGTGTTATACATAGAGGATTCTCATCTTATGACAAATCTAAATATAGAAATAATCCAGAATGGCAAATTGCAGTTGAACTCCAAAATAATTTTCCTGATCTACCTCTAATATGTGATCCATCACATATTGCTGGAAAAAGAGACTTAATTTTTGATTTAAGTCAATCTGCACTAGATTTAAATTTTGATGGGTTAATGATTGAGACCCATTGTGACCCTGATAATGCTTGGAGTGATGCTGCTCAACAAGTAACTCCAAAAAGATTGATAGAAATAATGAAAGATTTGAAAATTAGAGAAAAGACTTCAGAGGGAGAAGATTATTTAAAAAAACTTAAAAAACTTAGATCTCAAATTGATGTTGCAGATCAAAATTTATTATCAATATTAGGTAAGAGGATGAAAGTCGCAAAGGAAATAGGTAAACTAAAATCCGACAACAATGTTGCAATTTTACAAAATAAAAGATGGAACGAAATTCTTGGAAAAATGATTTTAGATGGTGAGGAACATGGGTTAAGTGAAGAATTTATTTTAAAAATTTTTAAAGCAATTCATCAAGAATCAATTAATAATCAAAAGAAAATATTAAATAAATAATCTAAAAATGTTATCAGAAAAAATAAAGTCTTTGCCTATATCTCAGACGGTTGCAATGACAGCTAAAGCACATGATTTGAAAAACCAAGGAATAGATGTTATAACTCTAAGTGCAGGTGAACCTGACTTCAATATTCCAGATTACATAAAAGAAGCAGCAGTTGAGGCTATTAACAATAATTATCATAAATATTCTCCAGTTGATGGCTATCTTGACTTGAAAAAAGCAATTTGTAAAAAATTTAAAAGAGATAATAACTTAGATTATGATGTGGATCAAATAGTTGTTTCAACAGGAGCAAAACAATCAATAGCAAATGTATGCATGTCATTAATAAATCAAGGAGATGAAGTATTAATCCCGACACCATACTGGGTAAGTTACAGTGCCATGGTCGCTTTAGCTGAAGGAGTACCTGTATTTATCAATCCATATGAAAACTCAAATTATAAAATTACTGCTGAACAACTTGAGTCTGCAATAACAGATAAAACAAAAATGTTAATGCTTAACTCACCTAATAATCCAAGTGGATCAGTTTTTACTGAAAAAGAGTATCTTGAGTTTTCTAAAATCCTTGCAAAGTATCCAGATATAATTATAGTATCAGATGAAATTTATGAACATATAAACTATGGAGTAAAATCAGTAAGTTTTGCTAGCTTACCCGGAATGTTTGATAGAACAGTTACTGTAAATGGTATTTCAAAAGCTTTTGCAATGACTGGTTGGAGAATAGGTTATTTGGGAGCACCTAAAGTAATTGCTAAAGCTTGTAATAAAATGCAAGGTCAGATAACAAGTGGAGCAAATTGTATTGCACAAAGAGCTACAATCAAAGCACTAGAAGAGTCGCCTGATAAAATTCAATACATGATTGATGAATTTAAGATTAGAAGGGATTTTATTATAGATCGTGTTAAAAAAATCAATGGTTTTAAAATAGAACAACCTCCTATGGGGGCATTTTATATTTTTCCAGATATCTCAGAATTATTTGGTAAAACATTTAGGGGTGTAACTATCAATGATGCTAATGATTTATCAATGCTTATTCTTGAAAAAGCTCATGTTGCTACAGTTCCTGGAGATGCTTTTGGATACCCAAACTGTATTAGAATTTCTTATTCAGCTTCAAGAGAACAAATTGAAGAAGCAATAAAAAGAATAAAAGACTTATTATCTTGACTGAAATAGATAAACATTTTCCAAAATTAACCCAAGCACAAAGAGAGAAGTACACTAAACTAGTTCACCTATATAGATACTGGAATTCAAAAGTAAATTTAATTTCTAGAAAGGATATAGATAATCTGGAAATTAATCATATCCTTCATTCACTATCTATCGTAAAAATCATAAGCTTCAAAGATTCAACATCAATACTTGATGTTGGAACTGGGGGAGGTTTGCCTGGCATACCTTTAGCAATTTTTTTTCCAAAAGTAAATTTTACATTAATAGACAGTATTGGAAAAAAAATACAAGTTGTAAAATCAATTTGTGATGAGCTATCAATTAATAATGTAGAGGCTATAAATGATAGAGTAGAAAATCATCTAGATCATTATGACTTCATATTATCAAGAGCTGTTACTAGAATGAATAAATTTTATGAAATAGTAAATAAAAATTTCAAGTTTAATTCATCAAATGAAATAAAAAATGGAATTATTTCATTGAAAGGTGGCAACCTAGATGATGAATTAAAAGATTTTAAAGAAAAAAATATTTATGATATAAATGATTATTTAAGTTATGAATTCTTTCAAACAAAAAAAATTGTGTATATCCCTTTTCAGAAATAAATGATGAATCAAAAAATAGTTTTAATATTATTTAGCCTAACATTTATTTATAGTTGTAAAGGATTAGGTGATAAATCAGAAATTAAAAATGACAATTTTGAAGATTTAAAAGTTGAAATTAAAAAAGAAGAAATAATTGATAATCCAATAAATGATTTTAGGCTTACTGATGAAAATATTATTGAATTTTTATATAAGTATGAAATAAATAATAAAGAGAATAAAGTCAGAATATATACCGACTTTGGGCAGATTGAAATATTATTATATGATAATACGCCTTACCATAGATCAAACTTCATTTTCTTAGTTAAGAAAAAATATTTTGAAGGAACTCAATTTTATAGAGTGATCAATAATTTTGTTATTCAAGCTGGCAATAGTGATAATATTTCTGTTTCCAACAAAAGAAAAAATATTGGCAAATATCTTCTTCCAAATGATTTCAATAAAGGACACTCTCACAAAAGAGGGGCTATAAGTATGCCAAGTAGCTCTTTAGATAACCCATATAAAATGGCTTCACCTTTTGAATTTTTTATTGTCCAAAAAAAAGATGGAGCAAATCATTTAGATGGCAACTATACAGTTTTTGGAGAAGTCATAAACGGAATGGAAATAGTTGATAAAATAGCATCTATTCCAACAGATGAAATTGACTGGCCTATAGATAATATTTATATCAATAAAGTTGAGATAATTGATTAAAAATTATCCCATAAATGGGTATTTGAAATCTTTTGGTGGAACAAAAACTTCTTTAATTAACCTGGGCGAAACCCATCTTAATAAATTTAGATAGGACCCAGCCTTATCATTTGTACCTGAGCCCCTAGCTCCTCCAAATGGTTGCTGACCGACAACAGCTCCGGTACATTTATCATTAATGTAAAAGTTACCTGCACAATTTTTAAGTTTGTCAACAGCTTCGCTAAGTATATATCTATCATCACAAAAAATAGCGCCTGTTAAAGCATATTCTGATGTCTCATCAACTAGCTTTAATGTTTTAGCCCAATCTTTATCATCATATTCATATATAGTTACTAAAGGTCCAAAGAGTTCAGTTTCCATTGAGTAATATTTTGCATTAGAAGTTTTGATAACAGTTGGCTCAATAAAGTATCCTTTTGACTTATCATATCCACCTCCTATTAGAATCTCAGCATCCTTATCTGACTTAACTTTTTCAATAACACCTACAAGTTTATCAAATGAATTTTCATGAATCACAGCAGTCATAAAATTTTTAAAATCTTCTGGACTTCCCATTTTTATTTTTAAAATTTCAGACTTTAATTTTTTATAAAAATCTGTTGATATAGATTTTGGAACATATACTCTTGAAGCAGCAGAACATTTTTGTCCCTGAAACTCAAAAGCACCTCTTATAACTGCAGTAACAAATTCATCAATATTAGCTGAGTTATGAGCTATTATAAAATCTTTACCCCCTGTTTCTCCAACAATTCTTGGATATGAATTATAGTTCTCGATATTTGCTCCAATTTTTTTCCACAAACCTTTAAAAACTGATGTTGAGCCAGTAAAATGAATACCAGCAAAATGTTTAGATTTGAGAATAGTATTTGTAATCATTTCAGGATCACCATAAACAGCATTTATTACTCCATCTGGTAAACCAGCTTCTCTAAAAACATCAATTACGACTTTGGCAGAATAAATTTGATGATCACTAGGTTTCCAGACAACAGTGTTACCCATCATTGCTGCACTAGCAGGAAGATTCCCTGAAATTGCAGTAAAATTAAATGGAGTAACAGCATATACAAATCCTTCAAGAGGTCTATATCCAAGCTGATTCCAAACACCAGGATCAGATTTTGGTTGCTGACTATAGATATGCTGCATACTATGTACATTAAATTTTAAAAAATCTATAAGTTCACATGCTGCATCAATTTCTGCTTGAAAGATTGTTTTAGATTGAGCTAACATTGTAGCAGCATTAATTTTATCTCTATATGGTCCAGCAACTAATTCGGCAGCCTTTAAAAAGATGGATGCTCTTTCTTCCCATCTCATATTAGACCAATTTTCTTTTGCATCTAAAGCAGATCTTATCGCCAATTCAACATGTTTTTTTTCAGCTAAATAGTATTTTCCTAAAATATGTTTATGATCATGAGGAGGAGACATATTAGAAGTCTTTGAACTTTCAATAAATTTTCCATTAATCCACATTTTGACATCAGTTTTTGAGTTTCTAAGTTTTTTATATTCTTTTAGAACAGACTCTTTTTCAGGACTATTGTTTCTATATTCTTTTATTGGTTCATTGATTGGAGTTGGAATATTTATTATAGAGTTATTCATAGCATAATTTTTGGTTATTAAAATTAGTTTAATTTGATAATAATTTGATTAAAATACTTTTTTTTCTTAGCCTGTTTATAGTAAATTTGCACACGTAAATTATAAATTTATGTCCAAAGTCATAAGCATCCCTAGCGGTGCTAATTTAAATTTAAAAGGACTTGCTTCAAAAGAATTTGAAGTTGCAAATAAAAGCTTGACCTACGCTTTAAATCCGGACGACTTCTTTGCTCTAGTTCCCCGTATGCTTGTTAAAGAGGGTGATTTTGTCATGAAAGGTGATCCTGTCTTTTTTGATAAAAATGATCAAAATATTAAAATTGTTTCTCCAGTAAGTGGAAAAATTAAACAAATTGTAAGAGGAGAAAAAAGAAAAATTTTAAATGTTATAATCCAAAGGATTGGAGATGATGTCAGAAACTTCGATATTCCTGATTTAAAAAGTATTTCTGTTGAGAGTATTATTGAACTATTAACAAAATCAGGTACGTTAGCATACATTAGACAAAGGCCATATAATATTATTGCCAGACCTAACAGGCTTCCTAAATCCATCTTTGTCTCTTCATACAATACAGCGCCATACGCAGCTGATTATGAATTTTTAATGAGTGATAGGCTAAATGATTTACAAGTTGGAATTAATGTATTAGGAAAAATTATTAACAAGCCAATTAACTTCTGTTTCTCATCGACTAAGGAAAGTATTTTCAATCAACTTAAAAATGTTGACTTATATAATATTAAAGGTAATCATCCAGCTGGAAATGAAAGCTTTCAAATTAATAGAATTGATCCGATTAATTCAGGTGAAGTAGTTTGGGTTGTAAAACCTGAAGATCTAGCTAATATTGGATCTTTTTTCAAAACTGGTCAATATTGTTCTGATAGAACTATAGCAATTTCTGGGGATTCTATTAATTCATCAAAATATTTTAAGACAACTATTGGTTCTGAGATTTCTTCATTATTCAATAAAAAGGATAATTTACCCACTTTAAACTTTAGAATAATTAACGGAGATCCACTTAGCGGATCTAAGGTTGATTATTCAGGATATATTGGATATTATAATAATACAATATCTGTAATTAAAGAAGGAAACAATTACAGAATGTTAGGATGGCTTCCATTCATGTATAACTCAGTTCCTAGTCTATCTAAAACTTCATTGTCATGGTTAATAGGAGGTGAGAAAAAAGTTAATACAAACCTAAACGGTGAAGAAAGAGCAATAGTTGTAACTGGAGAAATGGAAAAATATTTTCCTATGGATATTTTTCCAATGCAATTAATTAAAGCGTGTATGAGGGGTGATATTGAAAAAATGGAATCTCTGGGTATCTATGAAGTTATACCTGAAGATTTCGGTCTAGTTGATTTTTCATGCACTTCAAAAATTGAGGCACAAGAAATTATAAAAAACGGAATTGAAATAATGTTAAAAGAAGTAGGCTAATGGATTTTATTAGAAAACAAGTTGATATGCTAAAAAAACCTTTCGATAAGGGAGGTAAATTAGAAAAGTTATATCCTGCATTTAATGCATTTGAGACAATGCTCTTTGTTCCTAACCACACTACATCTAAAGGATCTCATATTAGAGATGGTGTTGATTTAAAAAGAACAATGATAACAGTAATAATAGCTCTTGTTCCTGCATTGTTTTATGGAATGTATAATACTGGTTATCAATATTATATTCAAACTGATATTCAGTTTACTTTTATTGATGCAGTTCTGCATGGTGCTTATAAAATTTTCCCAATGATTGCTGTTTCTTACGCTGTTGGTTTAGCTATAGAATTTGCATTTGCAGTTTACAGAAATCATCCAGTTAATGAAGGGTATTTAGTTACGGGACTACTTATTCCAATGATAATGCCAATTGATATGCCATTATGGATGCTTGCAATATCAGTTGTTTTCGCAGTATTAATTGCAAAAGAAGCTTTTGGTGGAACAGGAATGAACATCTTGAATCCAGCTTTAACTGCTCGTGCATTTGCTTTTTTTGCATATCCTACATTTATGTCAGGTGATAAGGTGTGGGTTTCAGAAGCATCAAATGTAGATGGAATTTCTGGAGAAACCATACTAGGATCATTAGCTGCAAATGCAGAAGTTTCTTATTCTTCTTTTAGTATGTTCATGGGATCAATTCCTGGTTCAGTTGCTGAGACCTCAGTATTTTTCGTTTTGATTGGTGCATTACTTCTTATAGCTACGGGAGTTGGAAGCTGGAGAATTATGTTAAGTGCTGTAATTGGAGCTTCTGTAGTTGGAATTTTATTTAATCTTTGGGGTGCAAATTCACTGATGAGTTTTGAATGGTATAATCATCTTTTAGTTGGAGGTTTTGCTTTTGGTATTGTATTTATGGCTACTGATCCTGTCTCTGCAGCTCAAACAACAAAGGGAAAATGGATATATGGATTCTTAGTTGGTGTATTCTGTATACTTATTAGAGTATTTAATCCTGCTTATCCTGAAGGAGTAATGCTTGCGATTTTATTGATGAATGTTTTTGCACCATTAATAGACCACTATGTTATAGAATCTAATGTTAGTATGAGAAGAAAAAGATGGCAAAGTATTAAATTAAAAACTACATAATGAATAGGGAGTCTAATAAACATACATACATTTTTGCTACTATAATGGTTGTATCTGTTGCTTCAGTATTGTCGTTTACATCTGAGTCTTTGAAAGATCTTCAGAATGCTAATATTAAAAAAGAAAAGATGCAAAATATACTCTCTTCAGTAGGTATAAATGTAAGTAGAGATGAATCAGAGTCTCTATATGATGATTATGTAAAAGAAGAGCTTTCTTTAAAATCTGATGGATCTATTGACGATCAAGTAAATGCTTTTAATATTAATCTTGCACTAGAAGTTAAAAAAGATAAAGATCTCCAAAGATTTCCATTGTATATTGCTAATGTTGAAGGTGAAAAATTTTATGTAATACCATTAAGAGGAGCAGGTTTATGGGCAGAGATATGGGGTTATATTGCTCTTAAGGATGATATTAACACTATAAAGGGAGTCTCTTTTGATCATAAGTCCGAAACTGCAGGACTTGGTGCTGAAATAACTGAGGATTGGTTTATTGATAGTTTTAATGATGAAAAAATAAAAGATTCAGATGGAAACTTTGTTGGAGTGTATCTTACAAAGACTAATAATGATCCTGGAAACTCTGACAAAATGGATAATGAAATTGATGCAATATCAGGGGCAACAATTACTGGTGATGGAGTATCAGATATGATTATTGAGAGAGTTAAAAATTATCTACCATATTTTAATAGCTTAACTAATGAGTAAAGAAAAAGAACCTTTTTTTTCAAAAAAGAATAGAGCATTATTAACTGATCCGTTGGATGATGATAATCCAATAACAGTTCAGGTTTTAGGTATTTGCTCTGCTTTAGCTATTACTGTTAAACTTGAGCCTGCTGTTGTTATGACACTTTCAGTAATTTTTGTAATGGCAGCTGGAAATGTTATTGTTTCTATTTTAAGAAATGTTATACCAACAAGAATCAGAATTATTGTGCAGCTATTAGTAGTAGCAACACTTGTTGCACTCGTTGATCAATTCTTAAAAGCCTATGCTTACGATGTAAGTAAACAACTTGCAATTTTTATTGGACTAATAATAACTAATTGTATAATAATGGGAAGATTTGAAGCTTTTGCCCTTGGGAATGGTGTATGGAAATCTTTTCTAGATGGAGTAGGGAATGCCGCAGGTTACGGATGGATTTTGATAGTTGTTGCTTTTGTTAGAGAGTTATTTGGCTCAGGTGAGTTGTGGGGAGTCCCAGTTATTCCTCAGTTTATATATGATCTAGGTTATCAAGATAATGGACTAATGTTACTTTCACCTATGGCATTAATTGTTGTTGGTATTTATATATGGATTCAGAGATATTATAACAGAAAACTAATAGAAAAAGATTAGATGGAAGATTTAGTTAATTTATTTGTTAAGAGTATATTCATTGAGAATATGGTATTTGCTTACTTCCTTGGAATGTGTTCTTATCTTGCAGTTTCAAAAACAGTAAAAACAGCTGATGGGTTAGGTAAGGCAGTAATCTTTGTTTTAACAATTTCTGTTCCTATCAATTATTTAATTGACCAATATTTGTTAGCTCCAGGAGCCTTAACATGGATAGGGCCTCAATTTCAAGATGTAAATTTATCTTTTTTAACATTTATTATGTTTATCGCTGTCATTGCATCAATGGTCCAATTAGTTGAAATGATTGTTGAAAAACTTTCTCCTACTTTATATGGAAGTTTAGGAATTTTTCTTCCACTTATTGCAGTTAACTGTGCAATACTTGGAGGTTCACTTTTTATGCAACAAAAAGATTTTGTAAATACTTTTGAATCCGCTGTTTATGGCTTTGGTTCAGGAATTGGTTGGTATCTAGCAATAGTCGCCATTGCAGCAATTAGAGAAAAAATTACATATTCTAATATTCCAGATCCATTAAAAGGTTTAGGAATAACTTTTATTATCACTGGTTTAATGGCTCTAGGTTTCATGAGTTTTATGGGAATTAAAATTTAAATAATGGATATAAATGTAATTATAGCTAGTACCATCGGGCTTTTTGTAATAACTCTTCTTTTAGTTACAATGCTTCTTGTTGCAAAAGAGAGACTTTTACCATCTGGTCCTGTAAAACTTGTAATAAATGGTCAGAAAGATGTAGAAGTAAGTTCTGGTGATACCTTGCTAACTACACTTGGAAATAATAAAATTTTTCTTCCGTCTGCATGTGGAGGAGGAGGAACTTGTGTGCAATGTAAATGTCAAGTATTAGAAGGAGGGGGTGAAATACTTCCAACTGAAGAACCTCATTTTACAAGAAAAGAAATATCTGAGGGTTGGAGGCTTGGATGTCAAGTTAAAGTTAAACAGGACATGAAGATTGAAGTACCTGAAGAAGTCTTTGGTATAAAAAAATGGGAGGCTAAAGTTAAAAGTAATTTCAATGTTGCATCATTCATTAAGGAGTTTGTTATAGAGATACCTGAAGAAATGGATTATAAAGCAGGAGGTTATATTCAGATTGAGATTCCAGAATGTGATATTGATTATAATGATATTGATATAACATCTCATCCTAAAGAACATCCTGATGATCCTCAAAAATTTAAACTAGAATGGGATAATTTTAACTTATGGTCACTTAAGATGAAAAATTCAGAAACTGTTGAGAGAGCATATTCAATGGCATCATATCCTGCTGAGGGTAAGGAAATAATGCTTAATGTTAGAATTGCAACTCCCCCATGGGATGGTAAAAAAAATCAATGGATGTCAATTAATCCAGGTATAGCATCTTCATATATTTTCTCAAAAAAGCCTGGTGATACAGTTACAATATCCGGTCCTTATGGTGAATTCTTTATTAATGAATCGGAAGCAGAGATGCTATATGTTGGTGGTGGTGCTGGAATGGCACCTATGAGATCACACTTATATGAGCTTTTTAGAACTATTAAAACAGGCAGAAAAGTAACCTTTTGGTATGGGGGTAGATCAAAAAGAGAGCTTTTTTATGTTGATCACTTCAGAGCTTTAGAAAAAGATTATCCAAACTTCAAGTTTTATATTGCTCTTTCAGAACCATTAAAAGAAGATAACTGGAAAGTTAAAGATTCTCTAGATGGACAAGGCGATGGTTTTGTCGGATTTATTCATCAAGTTGTTATTGACAATTATCTTTCTAAACATGACTCGCCCGAAGATATTGAAGTCTATTTCTGTGGTCCTCCATTAATGAATCAAGCAGTTGAAAAGATGGCTGAAGATTTTGGAGTTCCTCCTGAGAATGTAAGGTTTGATGACTTTGGTGGTTGATGAAATCAAAAACACTTCTTTTACTCACACTAACTCTATTAAATAGTTGCAATACAAAAACTAATTTGTATAAAAGTATTAGAGGAAATGCTCTTGGAACAACGTATAGCGTTATAGTTGAGACGAAATCTAATGAAGGTTTCATTGAAGATCAAATTGATTCTATTTTTAATCAAGTTAACTTATCAATGTCTACATACATTGATAGCTCAATAATTACAAGAGTCAATAAATCATCAAAACCTGTTGAAGTTGACACTAATTTTATTAATGTATTTAATAAGTCAAAAGAGATTTGGTTAAACTCAAATGGTTTCTTTGACCCAACTGCTGGATCTTTTGTTAATTTTTATGGATTAGGTCCAGAAACTACTAGCCAACAGATTAATGATTATAAAATTGATAGTTTAAAAAATATTGTGGGGTTTGGTAAAGTGACTCTTAATAATAACAATGAAATTGTTAAATTAAATAAAGACATATTCTTGGACTTTAATGCAATTGCAAAAGGATACTCAGTTGATTTAATTAATGATTTATTTATTAAAAGTGGTTATGAAAACTTTTTAATTGAGGTTGGGGGAGAAGTTATAGCAAAAGGTATTTCCAATAAGGGAAATAGATGGAAAGTTGCAATTCAAAACCCTCTAGAGATGAATAAATTCTACTCTGAAATATATCTTGATAATAAGTCTCTCGCAACTTCAGGTAATTATAGAAAGTTCAGAATCGACCCTATAACTGGAGATAGATATACACATATTATAAATCCTATCACAGGTAAATCAACTTCTAATAATATATTGAGCGCATCTGTTATATCTGACCTATGTATTACAGCTGATGGATGGGCGACTGCATTAATGTTAATGGATCCAGATCAAAGTATAGATATCATAAATAATATAGAAAATTTGGAGTCATTAATACTTGTTTCAAAAGATGAAAGAATTGTTCCTATAAAATCTAATGGATGGGATTTAATTACTAAATGATTTTCTAGCAATAGGAATTACATCATTTTCATTTAAACCATATTTCAATTTTATTTCTTGTGAAAAATTTTCAGTATAATAAACCATCTCTACCTCAAAACCAGCCTTCTCAACTCTATCTTTAAAGTCCAAGCCATATTCTCTTAAATGATCATATTGCCCAAAATATTTCTCTCTATCTTTTTTAGAAATTATTGATTTATCCTCAAATGTTTCATCTTTTTTAATGTTAATAGGAACTTGAAGAATTGCAACTCCACCAGACTTTAATACTCTAAAAATTTCATTCAAAGCTTTTGTGTCATCATCAATATGTTCAAGAACATGATTACATATTATTAAATCAAAAGCTTGATCCTCAAAATTCAGTGACTTGAGATCTCCTTTAATATCTGCTAATGGAGATCTTAAATCAAAAGTTATATAGTCCCAGTTTTGATTTCTTTTAAATTTTTTATAAAAAATTTGTTCTGGTGCAACGTGTAGGACTTTAAGCTTTGAATCGAGAAAATTTGTTTCGTTAATAAGATACAACCAAAGAAGCCTATGTCTTTCTAGAGACAGAGTTCCAGGGGATAATGCATTTCTTCTTATTTTTTTATATCCATAAGATAAAAATTTTGAGTATCCATTTCCATCAATTGGATCATAAAATTTTTTTCCTTTGAATATAATTTTTAAAATTGGGATAAAGTAAAAGCTGTATTTTATTAATAATTCTCTTGGTAATAACTTTAATATATATTTCATCTATTAAAAAAATTATTGAACTTATCTTCTTCATCAGATTCAATGCCAAGAGCTTGGTATATGTATTTATATGTTGATAACAATTCTGGTTTACTATCAATTACTGCAATATTATGCTCAAAATGAGCACTCTGAAGACTATCAGCTGTAACAAAGGTCCATCCATCATCATTTATCTTAATTTTTTCAGTTCCCAGATTTATCATTGGTTCTATCGCAAGTACTAGACCATTTTTGATAATTTTTCCGGTTCCTTTTTTACCATAGTTTGGAACTTCTGGTAATTCATGAAGACTTTGACCTAATCCATGCCCAACTAACTCTCTTACAATTCCGTATCCATGAATTTTAATATAATTTTCTATTGCATAACCTATATCACCAATTCTATTCCCCTCTTTCATTGATTCAATTCCTATATATAGCGACTTTTTTGTTACATCTAATAATTCTTGAACTTCTTTAGATACCTCACCTACAGAGAAAGTATATGCATGGTCACCATAAAACCCATTTTTTAAAACCCCACAATCTATTGAAATTATATCACCGTTTTTTAATGGTGTATCACATGGAATACCATGTACAACCTCATTATTTATACTTACACATAGTGTATTTGGAAAATTATCATATCCCTTAAACCCTGGCTCAGCTTTATTGTCAAGAATAAACTCTTCTGCAATCTTGTCAAGATATAAAGAAGTTACGCCAGGTTTAATTTCGTTTGCCATTAAACCTAAAGTCTTTGAAACTAATTGCGCACTTTCCCTAATTTTTTTTATTTCATCTATATCTTTTAGTATCATTCAATAAAATATGCATGTTTGTAATCTTCATCATTTATAATTTTGAGAATATCATTCTCTAGACTTTCTTTTGGAAGTTCAACTATTCTGTTAATCTCAGTATTATCTATATTAAAAATAATAGTAGGTGTATTGGTTATATTCTTGTTTACTTCATAACCCATTTTAGACTTTTTATTTGGACTAAGTAAGACAATTTTTAATTTTTGTTCAGGAAAATTTAGCTTTTCAAGAATTTTAATTAACCTAGGTATTTCTCTCTGAGAGTCATGGCAAAATGTATTCATAAAAATTTCAATATCATAATTATATAACTTAGAGAAATTTTCTTTATTTATTCTTTCAACTGAATAGTTTTGAAAATTTTCCTCAAACCAATATGTTTTTGGTGAGTTTTTCAAATAGTCTATATCTACTATTCCTTCATCTTGAAGATAATTTTGATTCTGAGAGCAACTTAAAAACAAAATACCTATAAATAATAAATAGATTTTTTTCATAATAGTAACGATTTTCCTTCCATTTCAATTGGCGGGTCTATACCAAGAATATCAAGTATAGTTGGAGCAATATCAGCAAGCACCCCATTCTTAATTTCTTTGTTTTTAGAATTTACTAGAATTATAGGAACAGGATTAATAGTATGTGAAGTGTTCATTGAGCCATCATCGTTAATCATTTTCTCACAATTACCGTGATCAGCTATAATAATTGATGTATAGTTTCTTTTCGTTGCCTCCTTTATAATATTTCCGAGATGATTATCTACAGCTTCACAAGCTTTAATTGCAGCATTAAAGTTTCCTGTATGTCCAACCATATCAGGATTAGCAAAGTTTAGGCATATAAATTCAAATTTACTTTTATTGATTTCTCTAATTACATTTCTTGTTACTTCATCAGAGCTCATCTCAGGTTTAAGATCATATGTAGCTACTTTTGGAGATGGACATAAAATCCTTTTCTCATTTTTAAACTTTTCCTCATTTCCACCATTAAAAAAAAATGTAACGTGAGGATATTTTTCAGTCTCAGCAATTCTTAGTTGATTAAGATTATTTTTTGAAATTACCTCTCCAAGAGTATTCTTAATTACTTCATTTTCAAAAATTGGTTTTGCAATTTTAAAATTTTCGTCATATTTAGTAAGTGTATATAAATTATTTACAGATTTAGACATTTTGAAATCTAGATAATCCTTTTCACATAAAGCTGATGTAAGCTGTCTTCCCCTATCTGATCGATAATTAAAGAAAATTACAGTATCATTAAAGTTTAATTCATGTATTGGATTACCATCTGAATCTGTCTTCAAAAGAGGGTCTATAAATTCATCTGTTATTCCACTTGAATATGAATGATTAATATCATGAATTAAATCAGATGATTTTGTCCCAATAGAATTTGAAATTAAATCATATGCTTTCTTTATTCTCTCCCATCTGTTATCCCTATCCATTGAATAGTATCTTCCAATGATAGTTGCAAGTCTGCCTCCATTTTTTTTACAAAAAGTTTCAAGAGACTTAATATAATTAACTCCAGATTTAGGATCAACGTCTCTCCCATCAGTAAATGCGTGTATATAGATACTGTCTTTTATCTGTGATAACGACAGAATAATTTCTTTCAAATGGTCTATATGAGAGTGAACACCTCCGTCAGAAACCAGTCCCATTAAATGGACATTTGAAGAATTTTTTTTAGTATGTTTAATTATATCATTAAACTGACTTTTATTTCTAAACTTACCTTCCTTAATACTATTATTAATTTTAAGAAGATCTTGAAGGACTATCCTTCCTGAACCAATATTCATATGACCAACTTCACTGTTTCCCATCTGACCCTTAGGCAAACCAACTTTTTCACCGTGAGTTATTAAAAAATTACTTGGGTTATTTTTAATTAAGAAATCAAAATTTGGAGTATTAGCCTTATCAGGAGCTGAAGAATCTTTCTTATCTGTAATTCCCCATCCATCAAGAATTAGTAATAGGACTTTTTTGTTCAATTTTTTGTTTAAAGATACAAATATCATTAAGTAGATTTGTTAATATGATTAGGAAAAAATATATTGGTAGATAATATGTTAGAGGGTAAAGTATATAAATCAACAGGGAGTTGGTATCTAGTAAAATCAAATAATTTATTTTTTGAATGTAGAATAAAAGGTAAAATTAGACTCAAGGAAATTTCTACAACAAATCCAATATCAGTTGGTGATAATGTAATATTTGAAATTGAAAATGAAAATAATGGTATTATTTCAGAAATTTTACCTAGATCAAATTATATAATTAGAAAATCAGTAAAACTTTCCAAACAGCATCATATAATTGCATCAAATATTGATTTATCAATACTAGTTATTACCCTCAATAATCCAATAACAACAAATAATTTTATTGATAGATTTTTAGTTACCTGCAAGGCTTATAGCATTCCTGTAGTTTTAGCCTTTAATAAAATTGACACTTTCCAAGAAAATGAAAATGATCAAATTAAAGAAATGATCCTTATGTATAATAAAATAGGATATAATTGTGACTTAATCTCAGCCAAATATGGGGATGGATTAGATAATTTAATTTTAAAAATGAAGAACAAAACCTGTATGATTTCTGGTCATAGTGGAGTTGGTAAATCCACTTTAATTAATTACATATCTCCAGGTCTAAGACTAAAGACAAAAGAAATATCTTCTTATCATAATCAAGGACAACATACAACAACCCATGCTGAAATGTTTGATCTAGATTCAAATATAAGGGTAATAGATACTCCAGGTATAAGAGGGTTTGGTCTTGTTGATATTTCAAAAAATGAAATTGGAGATTTTTTTCCAGAATTTTTTAAGGCAAAAGAGAAATGTAAATTTAAAAATTGTCTTCATGTAGATGAACCAAATTGTAACATAAAAAGTGAAATAACCAATGGTGAAATATTTGAATCAAGATATAACACTTATTTAGATATGTTAAAAGATCATAATATTTACAGAAAATCCGATGAAAGTAGTAATTCAAAGAGTTAGTAAGTCTTCAGTTGAGATAAATAATAAGATTAAATCTGAAATTCAAAAAGGATTACTTGTTTTTATAGGAATTGGTTTAGATGATAATAAACAAGATGTAGAATGGATAGTGAATAAAGTTTTAAACCTGAGAGTATTTAATGATTCAGAAGGAGTTATGAATAAATCCTTATTGGATATTAATGGTGAATTAATTTTAATCTCTCAATTTACATTGTTAGCATTAACTAAGAAAGGAAACAGGCCATCTTATATAAAGTCTGCTAATCATCAAACTGCAATTCCTCTTTATGAGTATTTTATTAAGACTTGTAAAGATCAGATTGATGATAAGGTAAAAACTGGATCTTTTGGTGCTGATATGAAAGTTTCACTTATTAATGATGGACCAGTAACAATAATAATTGATTCAAAAAATAAAGAGTAATATTACATTACAATTACTTCTTCTTCAAGTTCAATATCAAATTTATTAAAAACTGAGTCCTTAATTCTTTTAGCAAAATTTATAATTTCATTACCTGATGCATTACCTAAATTAATTATTACTAAAGGCTGATTCTTATATACTCCTACATTCTCATCATTAATTTTTTTAAAGCCACATTTATCAATTAACCATGCAGCTGGAACTTTAAAATAATTTGAATCAACTTTAAATAATGGAATTTCAGTAAATTTTTCTTTAAGTTTTTGAAATTTAGAAAAATCTATAATAGGATTCTTAAAAAAACTTCCACAATTACCAAATTGTTTTGGATCAGGAAGTTTTGAGTTCCTAATTTTAATTACTTCATTTGAAATCTTTTTTAAATCTAGGTTAAATTCAGAAAGATTATTCAAATCAGGGTAATCAATATTATATAAATGATTTGATTTTGTAAGATTAAATCTGACAGAAGTTATTATAAATTTATTCTTTAGTTTTTTTTTAAAAATGGATGATCTGTAAGTAAATTCACAATCTGACTTACTTAAGTTAACTCTATCAAGAGAGTCCGTCATTATACCTGAACAACTATCGAATACATCTTTTAACTCTACACCATAAGCACCTATGTTTTGAATTGGAGAAGCACCAACATTACCAGGAATTAAAGACAAATTTTCAACACCTCCAAAATTTTTGTCCACTGCCCACTTAACAAATCTATGCCAGTTCATTCCAGCAGATACTTCAACTTGAACTTTGTCAGTACCTTCGTCTAAGATCTTTATACTTTCTTCTTTTAGATTAATAATAGTTCCTTGATAATGCTTTGTAAATAGTATATTGCTTCCACCTCCAAGAATGAATAGATTGTTATTTAACTCTTTACTGTTTAATGCTTCTAAGAGATCATTAGTGTCATTAGACTCAACTAACACATCACAACTAGCATCTACATTAAATGTATTAAGCTTTTTTAATGAAGCATTTTTATTTACAATCATAAACTATCCAATAAACTCTTTAAGACCTAGTTTAATAATCTTTATTGCATTTTTTAATTTTTCTGAATTTAGAACAAATGCAATTCTTAACTCATCTTTTCCGTAGTTTTCTGAACTATAAAAACCTGAGGCTGGAGATAGCATTACACTTTGATTTTTATATGAAAAATCTGTCAAAAGAAACTTTGCAAAATCTTCTGAATTTTCAATTGGTAACTTTATAATTGAATAAAATGCACCCATTGGATTAGAAAATTTAATATTATCAATTTGACTTAATTCATTAATAACAACTTCTCTTCTTTTGGAGTATTCCATTATTACATTTTCTATGTAGTCCTCTCTTGAATTTTTTATAGCATGATTCGCAGCAATTAATGCTAAAGTAGGAGGAGATAATCTAGTAAGAGCAAATTTTAAACAAGTCTGAATAAATTCAGAGTTTTTAGATACAATAAATCCAACTCGAGCACCACATAGACTATATCTTTTAGAAACTGAATCAATTAAAATAGCATTCTCCCAAAATTTTTCATCTTCTAGAATTGAAAAATGCTTAGTATCTGAATAAATAAACTCTCTATAAACCTCATCAACAACTATAAATAAATCATTTTTTTTTGCAAGATTAGCTATGTTTATTATTTCCTCTTTAGAGTAGACATATCCAGTTGGATTACAAGGATTACATAATAAAATTGCTTTTGTTTTACTATTAATCTTCTTTTCAAATTCATTAATTGGTGGTAAAGCAAAATTATCTTCAATTTTTGATGTAATTGGAATAACATTAATATTAGAAGCTAATGCGAAACCATTGTAATTTGCATAAAAAGGCTCAGGAATAATTACCTCATCACCTGGATCACAAATAGAATTCATTGTAAATGAAAGGGCTTCGCTAGCACCAACAGTAGTTATAATGTCATCAGGAGAAACATATATATTATGCTTTTTGTAATAATTGCAAACATTGTTTCTAAATTCAAGTGATCCTTGAGAATATTCATATTTTAATAAATCTAAATCGGCTTCCTTAACTGCATTAAGACATTCAACTGGAGATTTTATATCAGGCTGACCAATATTTAAGTAAAGAATCTCAATCCCTCTTTTTTTTGCATCATCAGCATATGGTACAAGTTTTCTAATTGGTGAAGGAGGTATCTTATTACCTTTTTTTGATATTGATGGCATTTATTTAACTTAATTTTGTAAATATACTTCAAGGTATGTTATTTTTGTTTTACTTTAAAATTTTTATCATCTGATGCCAATTCCTTCCAAATTTGAACATATTGAAATTGAAAAGAAATGGTATTCATATTGGATGAAAAACAATCTTTTTAAATCTACTCCTAATGATAAAGAACCATTTACAATCGTTATACCTCCTCCAAATGTTACTGGACTTCTTCATATGGGTCACATGCTTAACAACACTATCCAAGATATATTAGTTAGGAGGGCTAGAATGTTAGGCAAAAATGCATGCTGGGTTCCTGGTACTGATCATGCATCAATTGCAACTGAGGCAAAAGTTGTTGAAAATTTAAAGGAAAAAGGAATAGATAAGTTAGATATTTCTAGGGATGAATTTTTAAAATATGCATGGGAGTGGACTCAAAAATATGGAGGCGGAATACTTGAACAATTAAAAATGTTAGGATGTTCATGTGATTGGGATAGAACTAAGTTTACTTTGGATGATGAAATGTATGAATCTGTTTTAATTGCATTTAAAATTCTTCATGATAAAGGATTAATTTATAGAGGATACAGAATGATTAATTGGGACCCAGAGGCAAAAACTACTGTTTCTGATGAGGAAGTAAATTATGTTGAGGAACAATCAAATTTATACTATCTAAAATATAAAATCTTAGATTCAGATCAAGAGTTGATTATCGCAACGACAAGACCAGAAACTATATTTGGTGATACTGCAGTATGTGTTAATCCTAAAGATAAAAGATATAAATCTATAATTGGTAAACAAGCTATTGTTCCAATTTGTAATAGAAAAGTACCAGTAATTGCTGATCCCTATGTTGATGTTGAGTTTGGAACAGGATGTCTTAAGGTAACCCCTGCTCATGATATAAATGATTATAATTTAGGAAAAAAACATAACCTTGATACTATAGATATTTTTGATACAAACGCTAACCTTAATGAACATGGACTTCATTATGAAGGCAAAAATAGATTTGTTGTCAGAAATGAAATGGAAGATGAGCTTATTAAAAATAAATTATTAATTAAAAAAGAAAATTATGTCCATAATGTTGGGAGATCAGAAAGAACAAATTCTGTGGTTGAGCCCAAAATTTCAAAACAATGGTTTTTAAAGATGGCTGATATAACTAAGCCAGCTATTAAAAATGTATTACAAAATGAAGACATAAAGTTTTTTCCTAATAAATTTAAATCAACATATAAGTATTGGCTTGAAAATATAAAAGACTGGAATATTTCAAGACAACTATCTTGGGGTCATCAAATTCCAGTATTTTATTATGGTAACGATGATGAATATATAGTTGCTACTACAAAAGAAAAAGCTTTAAAAATAGCAAATGAAGACTTAAAATTAAATTTAAAAGATTCAGATCTTAGTCAAGATCAAGATGTGCTTGATACCTGGTTCTCTTCTTGGTTATGGCCAATCTCTGTATTTGATGGAATTAGAAATCCTGATAATGAAGAAATCAAATATTATTATCCTACACAAGATTTGGTTACAGGTCCTGATATAATCTTTTTTTGGGTTGCAAGAATGATAATTTCAGGTTATGAATTTAGAGACGAAAAACCATTTTCTAATGTATACTTTACTGGAATTGTTAGAGATAAACTTAAAAGAAAAATGTCTAAACAACTTGGCAACTCACCTGATGCTATTAAATTGATTGAAGAATATGGTGCAGATTCTGTAAGAGTCGGTTTAATGCTAAGCTCAGCTGCTGGTAATGATCTCTTGTTTGATGAATCATTGTGTCAGCAAGGTAAAAATTTTACAAATAAACTCTGGAATGCATTGAGACTTGTTGATGGTTGGGATACTGACTTACAAATTAAACAGCCTAAAGTTAATGAACTAGCAATAAATTGGTACAGAAATAAATTCAACAATACTTTAGAGTCTATAGATAGTAACTTTGAAAGTTACAGGATTTCAGATGTTTTAATGTCTTCATATAAATTGATATGGGATGACTTTTGTTCATGGTTATTAGAAATATTAAAACCTGAATATGGAAAGAAAATTGACCAGAAGTCAAAGTTTGATTTAATTGAATTATTTATTAAAAATTTGAAAATTATCCATCCATTCATGCCTTTTCTCTCAGAAGAAATATATCATAATCTTGAGGGCAAAGCCTCTAAACCAATAACAATAAGTTCATGGCCAAATAAGGAAGAATATGATATACAGCTGATTAATAATTTTGAAATTACAAAAGAAATTATTTCACAAATAAGAAATTATAAAAAGGAAAAAAATATTCCTTTTAAAACATCAATTAAATTATACTGCATTCCATCTAATAAACCAATTGATAATATTGATGTTATAAAAAAAATTGGATTTGTCGAGGATATAATTGAATCTGAAAAAGCTGACTTTGCTTTAGTTAAATCTTTTATAATAAAAAATTATGAGTTTTTTATTCCACTGGATGAAGGTTTTGATAAAGATTCTGAAATAAAGAAATTAAATAAAGAACTTGAATATAATATTGGTTTTCTTAAGTCTGTAGGTAGTAAATTAAAAAACAAAAATTTTATAAGTAATGCACCTAAAGAAATTATAGATAAGGAAAAGCAAAAAATTATTGATACAGAACAAAAGATAAAATCTTTAAAAAAGTCAATTTCAGAACTTTCCTAACTTGGCTATTTCCGAAATTCCTCCAATAACTTTATCCCCTTCCTTAACAAGAAGTTGTGATTTCAATGGGAGAAATAGGTCAACTCTTGATCCAAACTTTATAAAGCCTGAGTCCTCACCTTGAACTACCATTAAGCCTTCATTTGCATAATTAACTATTCTCCTTGCAACCATTCCAGCAATCTGTCTATACATAATATTTCCAAAATTTTTATTTTTTATTACTATAGTTGTTCTTTCATTTTTATCAGAAGATTTTGGATGCCAAGCTACCAAATATTTACCATGATGATGTTTTGAGTATAATACTTCGCCAGATACAGGATATCTGTTGACGTGAACATCAAATGGGGATAGAAAAATAGATATTTGTAATTTATTTTCTTTAAAATACTCATTTTCAAATGTCTGCTGAATATTGACTACCTTACCATCAGCAGGACTTATGATATGATCATTCTTTTTATTTATGTTTCTTTTTGGGTTTCTGAAAAACCATAATATTAATAGTAAAAGAACTAGTGCACTAGTTTGAAGAAGACTTTTTATAGTTGATGGTTCTTTAAAAAGAACTTCTAAAATAATAACGTCTATAGACACAACTATGAAAAAAAGAATTATAATATTAAAGCCTTCCTTATGAAACATTATAAAATGCTTATTATTAGAACAATAAAGGAATTACCAATTGCACTATCTAATCTATCAAATAAGCCTCCGTGTCCAGGTATTAAATTTCCACTATCTTTTACACCAGCTTTTCTCTTAATTTTGGATTGAACAATATCTCCAAAAAGTCCAAAAATTGGTATAATAAATCCAAGCACTATAGTTTTCCAGAAAGGGAATATTTCTTGTATAAAATTAAATGAAACATAACTGAATAAAACTGAACAAAATAATCCACCAATAAAACCCTCCCATGTCTTATTTGGTGAAGCTTCAATTTTTAAGTTAGTCCTACCAAATAGTGATCCAAAAAAATAGGACATTGTATCACTTATCCAAATCAAAATAAAAATTAATAAGATTATAAATGGATTGTATATGTTGTCACCACTAAATGGAATATAAATCAATGCTATCATTGATGCTAAAACATATATAGGGGGAATAATAGGATGATTATACCTATATCCTTTAGATTTGATTTTTTGATAAAGTGTATAAGCCTCATACGTAGAAATAATTGTAAAAATTGAAAAAACAGCTATGAATGTTTCCATACTAATAACTATTGATGTAAAAACAATTACTATATAAAGAATTCCACTAATTAATCTTGGAAGGAAATTAATCATCACTTAAAATAAGGTAGATATCTTTGGCACTATTGCCGTAAGCTAAAAAACTATCTTCATTAAGCTTATTTTTAACTACTATAGTTGTAATATTTGATGGATAATTTGTTTTATACTTATTTTTAAGCTTGGACATACCTTCGCTTAAATCTGATACAAATTGATCCATACGAGCTAATATTATTACAACTGGAGGAAGATTATCTATCCGATTATTTTTAATTTGTTTATTACAAATCAAGATTCTTCCTGAATTTGAAAGTAAAAATTCACATCCAGTAACCAGTGCTTTAACTTTTTCATTATCAATATTTCGAATTAACCTTATATCAAGATTTTTTGATATAGAAGAATCAAGTGAGCAAACATTATCTATTTTCCAATTATTTTCTAAGATTATCTTTTCAAAGATTTCTTTTGTGGAATTTTGATGATCTAGATAGATAAATCTTCCACCTGAGTCAGTAAAATTTTTTGCAAAAATTAAATCTAGAGAAGATTCATTTGATATAGATATATCCTCAGGCTCCAGGTTCTTATTTTTATTAGTTTTAAAAAAGTTCCAAAAGCTCAAAATAATTATTTTTTATTATCATCCTGTTCATCCTTTTTAAAAGGTCTTTCCCCAAGAATTTTAACAAGATCCTCTTTAAAGATTACCTCTTTTTCTAATAATCTTTTTGCAAGTTCTGATAATTTATTTTTATTCTTACTAATAATATCACAAGCTCTTTTATATTGTTTTTCAATAATTAGTGATATTTCTTGATCAATCTTATTTGCAGTTTCTTCAGAGTATGGCTTAGTAAAATTATAATCAGACTGACCACTTGAATCATAGTATGTTATGTTACCTATCTTATCACTTAATCCATATACAGAGACTATTGCTCTTGCTTGTTTAGTAACTTTTTCTAAATCACTTAAAGCTCCTGTTGATATTTTATTAAAAATAATCTTTTCTGCAGCTCTTCCGCCTAGTGTAGCACACATTTCGTCAAGCATTTGTTCAGTCCTAACAATCATTCTTTCCTCTGGTAAGTACCATGCAGCTCCTAGAGATTGGCCTCTTGGAACTATTGTTACTTTAACAAGAGGAGCTGCATGTTCAAGAAGCCAGCTTACAATTGCATGTCCTGCCTCATGAAAAGCAATTGTATTCTTTTCTTCCTTTGTAATTATTTTATTCTTTTTTTCTAAACCTCCTACAATCCTATCAACTGCATCAAGGAAATCTTGTTTACCAACAGATTTTTTATTGTTTCTTGCAGCTATTAATGCAGCTTCATTACATACGTTTGCTATATCTGCACCAGAAAATCCAGGAGTTTGTTTTGCTAAAAATTCAATATCTAGAGTTCTACTCTTTTTTAATGGCTTCAAGTGAACCTGAAAAATTTCTTTTCTTTCATTCAAATCAGGAAGATCTACAAAGATTTGTCTATCAAACCTTCCAGCTCTCATTAATGCTTTATCAAGAACATCAGCTCTATTAGTAGCTGCAATAACTATAACATTAGTGTCTGTTCCAAAACCATCCATTTCCGTTAAAAGTTGATTAAGAGTGTTTTCTCTTTCATCATTAGATCCAGTAATATTATTTCTTCCCCTAGCCCTTCCTATAGCATCTATTTCATCAATAAAAATTATTGATGGAGATTTATCTTTTGCTTGCTTAAATAGATCTCTAACCCTTGAAGCTCCAACTCCGACAAACATTTCAACAAAATCAGAACCTGAAAGAGAAAAGAAAGGAACTTTTGCTTCACCGGCTACTGCTTTTGCAAGAAGAGTTTTTCCAGTTCCTGGTGCACCTACTAATAGAGCTCCTTTTGGAATTTTACCACCTAAAATAGTATATTTATCTGGATACTTTAAAAAATCAACTATCTCTTGAACTTCTTCCTTAGCACCTTCAAGTCCAGCTACATCCTTAAATGTTGTCTTTACTTGAGTATTCTGATCAAATAGTTTTGCTTTCGATTTGCCAATATTAAAAATTTGCCCACCTGCACCTCCAGCACCACCAGACATTCTTCTCATTAAAAAAATCCATACTCCAATTATTATAATAATTGGTAGAAATCCTAAAAGAACATCAAGCCATCTATTCTCCATTGTCATAAATTCTATTGAGAAATCTAGATCTTGCGTCTGTTTAATTTGTTGAAGATTAGTTTCAAATAACTCTGGAGTACCAATTTCAAATTGGTAGTGAGGACCAGCTAAATTGTCTTGTCCTAAAAAGTTTTTTGATCTTGCTCTTTTATGGATGTCCTTTTCAAGAGCATTTTCATTTAATGTTACTCGGGCATATCTTTGATTAATTATGGTAACTCTCTCTACATCTCCATTTCTAAGATAATTTTCAAAAGATGAGATATCAGTTGGTTGAGTATTTTGAATACCATTATCTCCTCCAAGAAGACCAATACTTATAATAAAAAAAACAATAGAGGCGTAGAACCAGTATATATTAATCTTAGATTTATTTTTATTTTTTTTGTTTGCCATTTTATGCGCTTAATTCAACATTTTTAATTTTTGCATCGCCCCAAAGATTCTCAATATCATAATATTCTCTAATTTCTCTTTGAAAGACGTGAACAACTATATTTACATAATCAATTAGTACCCATTCTTGATTTTCATTTCCTTCAACACTAAATGGTTTTTCTTTTAGTTGTTTGCTTACATGTTTCCTAATAGAGCTCACAATTGCAGAAACATGAGTATTTGAAGTTCCAGTACAAATTATAAAATATCCACATACAGTATTAGCAATATCTGTAAGGTCCATTATACATACATCTACACCCTTTACATCTTCAATACCAAATATTATTTTAGTAATTAACTCAGAATCTGATGACTTGGATTTAACCATTAATCTTTTCTTTATTCAAATTTATTACTTTTAATAACATGAGCCCATATAACATAATCAAAGTTAATGCCACTAGGTCAACAAATGATAAAGTGAAGATGTTAATTAAAACAAAAAAAATTAATAATAAAGATGTTTTGTGTGCAAAATATCAATATAAAGGCAAAGGTCAACAAACAAATAGGTGGTTTTCTAGCTATGGAAACAACCTTTTATGCTCATTATATCTTGAGTTTGCTAAAGATATTAACATACCTATATTTGCATTAAATTTTGCAACCTCACTTTCAGTTCTAGATACTGTAAAATTTTTTAGTAATGAAAAAACATTAATTAAGTGGCCAAACGACATTTTGTCAGGAAATCATAAGATATCAGGAATATTAATTGAGAATATTTTTTTTAGTAGTTACCTATCTTCTTCAATTATAGGTGTTGGCATTAACGTTAATCAAACACGATTTAATAATCTTAAGCACGCAACATCCTTAAAAAAAATAACTGGTAATAATATTGAACTAGATGAGATTCTAGATCAATTACTAAAAAATTATGAGATTTATTTTAATAGAATTTATGACATAACCTATTTGTCTAAAGAATTTAATAAAAATTTATTTGGAAAGAATAAATGTAAATTTATTATCAAAGAAAAAATATTTAATGGAAAAGTTGAACGGGTTTTAAATAATGGAAATTTAGTTGCCTTTATAGAAACAATTGGATCAAAAGAATTTAGATCTTCAGATATAAAAATAATTTATTAAACCCATTTATCAGGATCCTCTTTCCAGTCTTTAAGTCTGGATGCCTCATCTTCAGAAATAGATCCTTTGGACAAAATCATTTCAACTAAAGTATTATAATCTGCTAATGAGTTAATTAAAATATTTTCATTTTGAAACCTCTGATTTGCAATGTTAAAGTTGTATGAGAATATAGAAACCATTCCGCTGACAGTAAAATTTTCATTTCTAAGAGCATTTATAGCATTTAAACTACTTTTACCTGTGCTTATCAAATCTTCAATAACAACAACTTCAGTTCCTATATCAATGAAGCCTTCAATCTGATTCTTTAATCCATGATTTTTAGGCTCTGGTCTTACATAAGAATAAGGAAGATTTAACCTTTCTGCAACCAATGCTCCAATTGCTATTGCACCAGTAGCAACTCCTGTAATTGAGATATTTTCTCCGTATTTATTTTTAATAATTTCAGACATTTTATCTGCAATGAATTTTCTGATTCTAGGATATGATAACAGAAGCCTATTATCACAATAAATCGGTGATTTAATACCACTCGTCCAAATGAATGGATTTTTGGTATTTAATTTAATTGCATTAATTTGTGTGAGATAATTTATTGTTTGCTTAGCAACCTTTTTATCTAAAACCATTGTTGCAAATGTATAAAGTTTTTTTCAACCAAAAGCCACTAGTTCTAACTAACAAGATAATTGAGATAACTGATACAACTCCATTAATTTTTATAAAATATACTTCTGCATCATTAATTATTAAAGCATTAAAATCTAAGAATAATCAAAAGGTTTATTTATATCATAAAAATATGGATAAGTTATGGGATATTTTTTTAAAAAAATTTCCTGTAATTGAGGCAGCTGGGGGATTAGTGGAAAGAACTGATGGAAAATTACTTTTTATATTCAGAAATGACAAATGGGATCTTCCAAAGGGTGGAATTGAAAAAAAAGAACTAATAATTGAGGCAGCAAAAAGGGAAGTAATAGAAGAGACAGGTGTTGCAGATATTATTGTAAATAATCAGTTGTCTGAAACCTATCATATTTTTAAAAAAGGTAAAAATTATAGATTAAAAAAAACATATTGGTTTAAAATGTCAACCTCTTATATGGGTCCACTAATTCCTCAAGTTGAAGAGGGGATTTTAAAAACAGAGTGGATCTCATATGATGATATAAATAATCTATTAAAAAATGCATTTGAAAATATAAGGTTGATAGTACTAGAAGTTCTAAATATTAATTCCCTTAGGAATAAATAATTGGTAGTTACCCTTATTTCTTATTAGATCTCTTACAATACTGCTGCTTATATATGAATTTTCAACGGAAGTTAGAAAGAATATTGTTTCAATATTTGAAATCTTTCTGTTTGAAAGTGCAATACTTTTTTCAAAATCAAAATCAGAAGGGTTTCTTAGTCCCCTTATTAAAAAACTTGAATTATTTTTTTTACAAAAATCAACAGTTAATCCAGAATAAGTTTTTACCTGTACGTTATCGTTTTTTTTAAAAACAGTTTTAACATATTCAACTCTTTTATCAGATGAAAACATATATTTTTTTTCAGCATTTTCTCCAATTCCAATAATTATTTCATCAAAAACTTTTAGACCTCTATTTATGATATCTAGATGTCCATTTGTAATTGGGTCAAAGGATCCAGGGAAAACAGCTCTTTTCATTAGATAAATTTAATTATAATTTAAAGAATAGATCTTACAAGATCGTTTATTACATCTTTAATATTTAAATTTTGAGCTTCAATTTGTTGGGGAACAATGCTCTGCTTGGTAAATCCAGGAACAGTATTAGTTTCTAAAATATATGGTATATCATCAATAATTATGAATTCTGATCTTGTAATTCCATTTAAATTTATATTATCATAAATTATATTCAAATATTCATGAATCTTTTTTTTTGATTTTTCAGAAATATTTCCTGGTGTAATTTCTTGAGATTCTCCTAAATATTTTGCATTGTAGTCAAAAAAGTCATTATTACTGATAATTTCTGTAATGGGAAGTATTATTCTTTTATTTTTATTTTGAATTACTCCTACTGATACTTCTTGACCATCAAGAAAGCTCTCAATCAATACTTCATCATCTTCTTTAAAAGCAATTTGAATCTTTTCATTTATTTCATTTGATTTGTAAACTTTCGATACACCTATACTGCTTCCTCCATTATTAGGCTTTACAATACATGGGAATGAAATTGAGTCTATGAGTGAAGATAAATTATCAATGTTCTTATTTGTAATCAATACTTGTTTTGATGAAGGAATACCAAGAGAATTGACAAACTCTATATATTTCTTTTTATTAGATGTAAGTTTTGATACTGATACATCACATGCAGTTTGTGGAATTTTATTTTTCTCAAGGATTTCAGCAAGATCTCCATTTTCTCCTGGATCACCATGAATAATATTAAATACGGCATTGGGTTTTATAACTGTTCCATTAAAATTAAATGAAAAGCTTTCATAATCTAAGTCATAAACTTTCTTATTATATCTAACAAAGTTTTTTTCTTTTGAAATACAAACTTCATATACATTCCAATCTGAGTTGTTTTTTAAATTTTTATAGATAAATTTTCCACTTTTAATTGACACCTCATATTCAGATGAATAACCACCAAAAACTACAGCAATATTTACCATAATATTTTCAAATTTAAGTCAATATAATAAAAGACAATTATGTCTTAGTATATTTACATAAACAAAAGAAATGAAAATTTGGGATCAGTTTAAAAGCAAATCACTTACTAAGCAAATATTTCTTATGGTATCTATTGTTATTTTTGTGTTTTTTCTTGTCTATAATTCATTAATGATCTATACAAAACACAATAAATACATAGAGGTTCCTAATTTGTTGGGTTTAAATCTTGATGAGGCAATTAATATCCTCAAAAAAAATAAGCTTAAATATGAAGTTCTTGACTCATCAAAATTCTTTGTAGAGATTCCAAATTATTCAATTATTTCTCAAATACCATTAGAGAGTGAGCTGGTAAAAAAAAATAGAAAAATTTACCTAAATGTAAATCCAAGAAATTTTCAAAAAGTTTCTTTACCTAATGTTATTCAAATAACTAAAAGAAATGCGGAATCTATACTTACGGCTCTTGGTTTTCAAGTCTTGGAATATAATTATGTAGATGATATTGGAAAAGATATGGTATTAGATGTTTTGTATGACGGTGAAAAAATTGTTCCTGGCCAAAAAATTCCAATGAACTCAGGCTTAAGTCTAATTTTGGGTAATGGAAAAAGATAATTCTAGTGAAATTTTTGATCAAGAACTTCATGAGCATTTTGCTTTTAACATAGATGTAGGTCAAGAACCCATTAGAATTGATAAATTTTTAATGAATAGAATTGAAAATGCAACTAGAAATAAAATTCAAAAAGCAGCAAAAGAAGGATCAATTAGGGTTAATGATATAATTGTAAAATCTAGTTACAAAGTAAAAAAAGGTGATAAAATAAGAATATTATTTACTCATCCTCCTTATGAAAATCTTCTTACTCCTGAAAATATTGATTTAGATATAAAATATGAAGATGATTCAATAATTATAATAAATAAAAAAAGTGGAATAGTTGTTCATCCAGGCCATGGTAATTATTCAGGTACATTAATAAATGGTCTTTTATATCACTTTTATAATCTTCCAAATAACTCTTCAAATAGACCAGGATTAGTTCACAGAATTGATAAGGATACATCTGGTCTATTAGTAATAGCTAAAACTGAAAAATCAATGACCAATCTTGCTAAGCAATTTTTTAAGAAATCAGTTGAAAGAGAATATTTAGCATTAGTATGGGGTGATTTAAAGAATGATGAGGGAGAGATTAATGCTCCAATAGGAAGAAATCCAAAAAATAGACTTCAAATGATTGTTTATGAAGATCTTGAGGGTGGAAAAGAAGCTATTACTAATTACAAAGTTATAGAGAGGTTTGGTTATGTAACGCTTGTTAGTTGTAAATTGAAAACAGGAAGAACTCATCAAATTCGAGTTCATATGAAATATATAGGGCATACACTTTTTAACGATGAAAGATATGGTGGAAATAAAATCTTAAAAGGAACTGTTTATTCAAAATATAAACAATTCGTTGAAAATTGTTTTCATATGTTGCCAAGACAAGCACTTCATGCTAGAACACTTGGTTTTAGTCATCCTAAAACTAAAGAAAATATTATGTTTGATTCTGAAATTCCAGACGACATGAATTCTGTTATTGAAAAATGGAGATATTATTCAAAACATAAAAATTTATAAATTTGAAATAAAAAGATGAAAATACTTATTTCCCCTGCAAAATCTCTTGATTTTGAAAACCAAGTGGAGACAAGTCATAGCTCCAGACCTTTATTTGACAAAAAAGCTAAACAGATTAATGATATAATTAAGAATTTATCTTCTCCTGATCTTGGTAAACTTATGAGTATATCCCCTAAATTAAGTGATCTAAATTGGAAAAGAAATCAAGATTTCCAAAATTCAGATTCAACTCAAAAACAGGCAATCTATGCTTTTAATGGCGATGTTTATGATGGTATTGATATATCATCAATAGCTGCTGATAAGCATGAAAAGCTTCAAGAAAGTTTAAGAATATTATCTGGTTTATACGGTATTCTTAAGCCTTTCGATATTATTAAACCATATAGACTTGAAATGGGAACAAAGCTTTCAGTAAATGGTTCAAAAAATCTTTATGATTTTTGGAGCGAATCTGTAACTAATTCTATTAAAGAAGAAGTCTCAGATGACGAACTTATAATAAACCTTGCCAGTAATGAATATTTCTCTGTTTTAAATTCTAAATTTTTAAATAATAAAATTATTTCTCCTCAGTTTAAGGACTTTAAAAATGGTAAGCTTAAAATAATTTCTTTTTATGCAAAAAAAGCAAGAGGATTAATGACAAGATATTTAATTGAAAATGAAATTAAATCTGAAAATGATATTTTAGGGTTTAACTACTCAGGTTATTCATTTAGCTCAGAAGAATCAAATGATTTATTAAACCCAGTCTTTGTTAGGTAATTTAAACTAAGATTAAATTTTATCATAAATATTTAATGAACGATTTATTTGTAAATTAGATATAGATATGTATAAAAAAATTCTTTTTTTTATCCTAATTTTTCATTTTGGTTATTCCCAAGAACGAGAGTTAATTAAAGGAAAAGTTATATATAGAAATATAGATGTTCCTGCAGCTAACGTTGTTAATAATACTTCTCAAAACACTACTATTACAAACGATAATGGTGAGTTTGAAATTTTAGCAAAAGTTAATGATGAAATTATTTTCTCCTCTGTTCAATATATTATTAGAACTGTTAGAGTAAATGAAGAAATAATGAAAAATAAAAGACTGATAGTTCAAATTAATCAAAGAGTCAGAGAGTTAGATGAAGTTGTTATTACACCTGATGATGCTGAAAAGTTCTTAGATTTAAAGGAAGAACAATTTAAAGGTTTTGATTATATAGCTGATAAGTCAACAAGAATCCAAAATGTTCTGACAGATGACAGGCAGATAGTTAATGGATTGAATTTTGTAAATATATTTAAATTACTATCTACTTTAGTTGATTCTAAATCTGAAGAGGAAAAACTTAAAATCTCTCCAAGTGAGGTTCTTCCATATATTCTAGATGATAGCTTTTTTTCAGATATTCTTAACCTTGAACCCTTCGAGACCTCTGATTTTCTATTTAAACTTGATTCAGATCAAAAGCTTAAAAACCTTATTTTAGAAAAAAATCAATTTTTAGTAATTGATTATTTATTAAAAGAAGTAGAGGTCTATAAAGCTCTACAAAATGAATGAGGATTACTTTATTTCTCTTACTATCATTACCAATAATTTGTTTGTCACAAATTAATAGTCAAAGATTAATTGAAGGGACAGTTTTTAACGATGACTCATATTCAATTGAAGGTGTTCATGTATTAAATATTACTTCAGAATTTAATACAATTACAGATTCTGATGGAAATTTTAAAATATATGCTAGTCTTAATGATGAAATTATTTTTTCTGCTATTCAATTTAAACGAAAGAAAATTATTATAAATGATGATATATTAAATTCTATTTCAGTCAAAATTTTTTTAGAGGAGTTTGTAAATGAATTAGATGAGGTAATTGTAAACTCAAGTAGACTTTCTGGTAATTTATCAACTGATTTAATTAATTCAGGTGTTATTGAACAGATAAATTTTGATGATTTTGGTATACCGGGATTTAAAGGTATTAGAATGGAAAGTATTCCAACAAACACACAATTAGTTTCTGAACTACTTCTTGCTCCTCTCTCAGGTGGATTAAATATTGAGAGGATGTATAAATGGTTCTCAGGATATTATAAAAACTTAAAAAAAGTAAGGGAATACAGTAATGATTATGATCTTATTGATCAAATAATAAAATTTTACGGTCAAAGTTTTTTTATTCAAGAGTTTAACCTAAAAATAGACAATATTCATAATTTTGTAACCTCAACATATTTGAATTATCCTGTTGAAGAAAATTTTAAAATGGGCAACTATTCTGTAATTATAGAATATTTTAAAAAAAATTTTGAGAGCTTTAATAATTGATTAGTTTTATCTTATGATTCTTTTTATTAGTGGAGCTGAACTTGTTTTTATCTTTTTTATTGTATTGCTTGTTTTTGGTGCTGATAAAATTCCATTAATAGCAAGGGGGCTTGCAAAGGGTATGACCCAGATTAGGCAGGCAACTAACGAAATAAAAACTGAGATTTCAAAAAATACTGAAGTCAAGAATCCAACTAAATCTATAACTAAAGATTTGAATGATAGCGTAAGTGATTTAAAAAAAGATTTTGATGATTTAAAAGATTCAATTAAAAGAGACCTAAACTAATCTTGAAATTGAAATACCATCTCTAATTGGTATTATAATGCTGTTAAACCGTTTATCTTGATTTATCATTCTATTAAATTCAACAAGAGTAGAAGTTTCTTCATCCTTTTGTTTGGAATCTAAAACCTTTCCTGACCAAAGAACGTTATCTGAAATTATAATACCATTTTCACTAAGTTTATTTGATACTTTTTTGAAATAGTTAATATAATTTTCTTTATCAGCATCAATAAAAATAATATCATATTTTTCATTTAAGTTTTTTAATATATCGAGAGCATCTCCTGTATGTTGAATAATATTATTTCTATATCCACTCTCATCAAAATACTTATTCTGAATTTTAATTAATTCCTCATTTTTATCTATTGTATCAATTTTTCCATTTTTTGATAAACCCTCAGCTAAACAAATAGTGCTGTATCCAGTATATGTTCCAATTTCCAAAATCTTTTCAGGAGATTTAATTTTAGAAATTAAACTTAAAAATCTTCCTTGGAAATGGCCACTTAACATCCTAGGTTGTAAAATCTTTTGATGAGTCTCTTTACTTAGCCTAGATAGAATTTCAGGCTCTTTTTCAGAGTTTATATTTAAATACTCAGTTAATTTATCAGATATAAAATCCATTATTTTTTTGGTCTCTGGTAATCAAATCTATCTAAAAGTGTTGGTAATGCATATCCATCACAACCATTAATTGTTACTACATTACCTTTATCTAACCTTAAAAATCCAGTATCACTAACTAAATTTTCATCAAAATATAATTCTTCAATACTTGCTACAACTAAAATAGTACCGTTTTCTTCAATATTATATTCATTAAGATACTTACAAACTAGTTGTACAGGAGATCCTTTTACAAATGGAGCTTTGCATCCTTCCTTATATTCCTGTTCAAGTTCAGTCATGTCAAACTCAGAAATTTCCTCAGGATATTTAGCACTTGTATGGTGAGCTTCGCTTATTATATCCCTTACAATATGATTTACAGTGAAAAAACCTGTCTCTTTTATATTCTTATAAGTATTTCTCGGTACTGTTGTAGGTCTAAGTATATAACCTAACATTGCAGGATTACTACCTAGATGAGTAATTGAGCTAAATACCGCAACATTTTCAACTCCTCCTGTTGAAATTGATCCAATTAAATTAGCTGATTTGTATCCCGTACAAGAATTAATTAAATTAATTCTATAAAATTTTTGCAAATCGTCAAAGTCTTTTTTAGATAAATGTTTCATTTACTAAAAGTATAAAGAAATCTTTTAAATTTGCAAAGCATGGGTGATTAGCTCAGTTGGTTTAGAGCACTACCTTGACAGGGTAGGGGTCACTGGTTCGAATCCAGTATTACCCACACAATTATCATATATGAAATTAATCGTAAATAATTCAGATACAATTGGAATTTTTACAGGTTTGCTTTGCTCTATTCATTGTTTGGCAACACCAATTTTATTTGTCACTCAATCTAGTTTTGCATCTGCTAACCTAGAACCAATATGGTGGGATTCTATTAATTATTTATTCATTTTTTTATCATTCATATCTGTTTATTACTCAGTAAGAAATACTTCAAAAAATTTTATGAAACTTATTTTATGGACTTGTTGGATATTTTTTACAATAATAATTCTAAATGATATGATTATAATATTTGAAATTTCAGAATTATTTTCATATTTATCTGCATTTTCTCTTGCTTATGCTCATGTTCATAATTTGAAATATTGTCAATGTAAAGATGTAGAGTGCTGTAATAATTAATTTTGTAAACAAAGGACAATTTCTTTATTTTCTATAAATGAACAGAAGACTATTTAGAATACCGTTATTAACTATTGGATTTATATTTATTATAATGGGTTTAAGATGGATCTTTGTTGATGAGCCTTGGATGCTTGACAAGGTTGCTAATGAAGAAAGACTTAACATGACATTTGAAAAATTATTTTCTAATGAAATTAATGATACCCTTCCAGGGTATCTAAAACAAATCTATCGTTTTTTTGGTCTTTGGGTTTCAATGATAGGTTTATTTATAATTTCATTTCTTAGAGAAATGTTTTTAGAAGATTCAGGCATTAGAAAATCTCTATTAATATGTACTGGACTTACAGTTTATTCAGCTTTAATCTTTGCATATATTTGGATTCCTAGTTCACCATTTATTTATCTTGGTTTAGGGAGTGTAATTCTTCACTCAATCTCTATCATTGGAAATAGAAATATTTAGTGAATCTTAAAAAGGTAAATTTTTAAGATCTACATTACCTCCTGTAATAATGATTCCAATTTTTTTTCCTAGAAACTGTTCTTTATTTTTTATAATTCCAGCAAGGGGAAGAGAACAAGAGGGTTCACATATTATTTTTAGATGTTGCCAAATTAATTTCATTGATTCAATAATCTCTTCTTCTTTAATTCGTATGATTGACTTTACTTCTTTCTGTATTATAGGAAAATTCTTATCCCCAAGTTGAGATCTTAGTCCATCTGCAATTGTATTAGTAGTTGTATTTGATTCAATTTTACCACTTAATAAAGATCTATATGCATCATCAGACTCAAAAGGTTCTGTTCCAATAACCATGGATTTGTTTGCAAAATATTTTACGGCTAATGCTGTTCCTGCAATTAATCCTCCTCCTCCAACTGGAACTAATATATAATCAAATGATCCATATTCTTCAATGAGTTCCTTACATGCAGTTCCTTGGCCCAGAATTACATCTTCATTATTTGAAGGATGAATAAAAGTAGCACCTTGAGAATTTACTATCGTTCTAGCTGCTTCTTCTCTTGCAATTAGATTTGATTCACACTCTATTAACTGCCCTCCATAGCTTTTTACCGCTGCTTTCTTAATTTCAGGAGCGTTAGAAGGCATAACTATGTATGCTTTTATTCCAATCTTTTTAGCAGCAAGAGATAAAGCCTGTCCATGATTTCCAGATGAGTGAGTAACAATACCATTATTTTTTTGTTCATCAGAAAGTTTAAGAATTGCATTTGCTGCACCTCTCATTTTAAACGCTCCCATTTTCTGAAAATTTTCGCATTTAAAATAAATATCAGCTTCAGTTAAATCGTTTATCAGTTTTGAAGTTAGTACCGGTGTATTGTGGATAAATGGCTTTATCCTTTCATGACAATCAATTAAATCATTTTTTGTCATTTTATTTCCACTTAATATTACACCCAATACTAGGTTTCTGAATTTTATTATTCTCTCGTCCAAATATAAGGCATTCAATTGCATTTTCTATGTCAGCTCCATCAGATAAAATTTCATTACCTGGTCTTGAATCATCAAGTTGACCTCTATATACTAAATTTAAATTTGAATCATAAACATAGAAATCAGGTGTGCATGCAGCATCATATGCTTTAGCAACATCCTGGGTCTCATCATAGAGATATGGAAAAATAAAATCATTCTCAACAGCATTTATTTTCATTTTTTCAGGACTATCATCAGGATAATTTACAATATCATTACTTGAGATTGCTATAAACTTAATATTCTCTCCATGATACTTTTTAGATATTTTTGTTATAGTTGGATTAACATGTTTAACATATGGGCAATGGTTACAAATGAACATTATAACTGTGCCAATTTTACCCTTATATTCTTTTAGTGAAATATTAGTTTCTGAATTAACATCTAGAAGATTAAAATTAGGTGCATTGGATCCTAATGAAATCATATTTGATGGAGTTCTAGCCATAGAGAATCTATTTTTATAAAAGTAAAAAAAACCATCAAATATTAATAAATTTGTTATTAACCATCCAATTAATGAGAAAACTTAATAAAAAAGAAAGATTTCAAGAAAGTGTTCTTTCCAAATTTCATGTATACAATAGTATTTTTGCTACACTTCCTTATGAAAGCATATCTGAAACCGGAAATCTGCTTCCTATTTTTAGTGAATTTTGTAGATCAGGATATACTAAAAAACTAGACCCAAGGACTATAGTTGAAGACTTTTTTCTAAAGTATTGTGATGGCTATTCTGAAGATGAAAAAATATCCTTAATGTTTAGATTTATTCAGTATGTGGAAAGGCAAGTTGTTCTTTTTGATGCAATTGAAGATGCTTCATTTACAAAAATTAATAACATGGATGGAGTAGGAACTTTGAGAAATCTCAAAGAACTGGTTGAATCCTCGAATAAGAAAAATGAATTAAAAAAATATTTAAAATCTTTTAAAATAAAACCTGTTTTAACTGCTCATCCAACTCAGTTTTATCCAGGTTCAATTTTAGGTATAATTACAGATCTTGCAAATTCAATAGAAAAAAATGATTTAAGTGAGATTAAGGATTTGTTATCTCAACTTGGTAAAACACCGTTTTTTAAAGAAAGGAAACCTTCACCATATGATGAAGCTGTTAGTCTCTCATGGTATTTGGAAAATGTTTTTTACTATTCTGCTAGTAATATTTTTAAATACATTAAATCAAATATTTTTGATAACAATTATGATCATTACGATTTAATATCAATTGGATTTTGGCCTGGTGGTGATAGAGATGGTAATCCATATGTTACTACTAAAATTACATTAAAAACTGCCCAAAAACTTAGGAGTGATATAATTAAAAACTATTACAGGGATATAAGAGTATTAAGAAGAAAATTGACTTTTAAAAAGATTGAAGATGTAATAATAGGAATAGAAAATGCTCTTTGGATAAGTATTTTTGAGACTACTAAAGAACCTAAAATTAAGTTAGAAGATCTTAAAAATAAACTTAAATTTATTAGAGAGACCCTTATAAATGAACATAAATCTTTATTTATTGATGACCTTGATGATTTAATTGATAAAGTAAATATTTTTGGTTATCATTTTGCAACTCTTGATATAAGGCAAGATTCAAGAATTCATTCAGTTGTATTTAGAAAAGTTCTAGAAAAATTTTACAATAAAGATTTTGCATTAAATTATGATACTTTAAGTGATGCTAAAAAAGAAATTCAGCTTACATCTATGTCTAAGATTTTTGAGGCAAAAAAAATGAATGAACCCTCTGCAAAATCATTATTAGAATCAATAGAACTAATTAATGAAATTCAAAAATCAAATGGAGAAAAGGGATGCCATAGATACATAATAAGTAATAACAAATCAGCTATAAATATTTTTGAAATATATACAATGATTAGGCTAGTTTTAAGTAATGAGCCAAAGGTTGATATTGTGCCATTATTTGAGTCTATTTCAGACCTTGAGAATTCATCTGAAGTCATGGAAAAGGTATATTCAAATAAATTATATAGAGCTCATTTAAAGAATAGAGGAAGCACTCAAACAATAATGCTAGGTTTCTCTGACGGAACAAAGGATGGGGGATATTTGACAGCTAATTGGAGTATTTTAAAAGCTAAAGAATCATTAACTAGGGTTTCTAGAAAGTTTGGAATAAAAGTCTTATTCTTTGATGGAAGAGGAGGTCCACCTGCCAGAGGAGGAGGAAACACTCATCAATTTTATAGCTCATTGGGAGACTTTATAGAATCTGATCAAATACAACTTACTGTTCAAGGTCAGACTATTAGCTCAAATTTTGGTACAATTGAATCATCACAATATAATATGGAGCAATTAATTAGCTCAGGTATTAAAAATAGAGTATTACCAAACAAGGAAATTTTTAATAAAAAAAATAGAAGAACAATTGAAAAGCTTTCTTTACTGAGTTATAATCAATACAATGATTTTAAAAACCATCCTAAGTTTATTCCTTACCTAGAAAAAATGAGTACTATTAAGTATTATTCAAAGACTAATATTGGTAGTAGACCGTCAAAAAGAGCTAGTAAAGATGATAAGTTTGATTTTGATAAATTAAGAGCTATTCCTTTTGTTGGAGGATGGAACCAATTAAAACAAAATGTTCCAGGTTTCTATGGCCTAGGTTCATCTATTAACTACTTCTATAAAAGAAATAGAATTAAAGATGTAAAAGATCTATATAATGAAGTCCCTTTTTTTAGAGCTCTAGTATCAAATAGTATGATGAGCCTAACAAAATCATTCTTTGAGTTAACTTCATATATGAGTAAAGATGATGAATTTGGTGAATTTTGGAAAATAATTTACGAAGAATATTTGCTTACCAAAAAGATGCTTTTGAAGATTTCAAACTTTAAGGAATTAATGGAAAATGAACCTGCAAACAAACTCTCTATTGAAACAAGAGAAGCAGTAGTAATGCCATTAATTACTATTCAGCAGTATGCTCTACAAATTGTTAATGAAATTGACTCAAAAAAAATGGATAATTTAAAAAAACCAATATTTGAAAAAATGATTACAAGATCTCTATATGGGAATATTAATGCTAGTAGAAACTCTGCTTAACTTTTTCTATATTTAACTTACAACTTTAAACAAATTCAAAATGAAAAAATATATATTACTTTTTGCAATACTTATAGCCTCATGTTCTGCTCCTGTTGAAGAACCAAAAGGTTCTGGAATGTGGGCAGGTGATGAAAATGAAACATTTATAGTAGGCTCAGATGAAATGACTGAGATGTACATGAAATTTATAGATGCTCATAACAATAGAGATATTGAAACAATTAAATCTCTTGAAGCTGAAGATATTAGAATTGATGTTCCTGATGGATCAAGAATTGAAGGTCCTGATGCACATGCAGAAGCGCTAAATGCATGGTTTGAATCTGGTGCTGATCCTAAGTGGAATGTATTCTGGGTTATGCCTTATGTTGGTCAACCTAGTGAACAGACATGGATAGTAGGTGGGCATTCATTAACTCAAACTATAGATGGAGAAGAAGTAACAACTGTTCAAATGATAGACGCTCAAGTAGAGGATGGTTTATTCAAGTGGGCTATAATCTATGAAAAACAATCTCCTAATTCAGAATAGTAAATTTGGATTTATTAATTTTAATATTAGGTTTTCTGTTTTGTTTAATTGGCATAATTGGAAGCTTTTTACCAATAATACCTGGCCCGGTTACTTCTTGGCTAGGTATTTTGCTTTTAAATTTAACTTCTGTAGTTGAATTTAACTTGAACTTCATATTAATAACACTTACTGTAGCTGTTTCTGTCGGAATTCTTGATTATTTAATACCAATATTAGGTGTAAAAAAATTAGGAGGTACAAGATCTGGACAAATTGGAACAACAATTGGGCTTATTCTAGCTATACTAATACTTGGGCCAATTGGTATTATAATTGGTCCCTTCTTAGGGGCTTTACTCGGAGAAATGACTAATAATAAATCTTTTAATGAATCATTGAAACCTGCTTTTGGATCATTTATAGGAGTTATAGCAGGGAGTGTAATTAAATTTTTAATTAGTCTTAGTTTCTTATTTTTTTATTTTGATATTTTTTGGGGATACAGAGAAAGTTTTTTTTAAATTTCCTAAATTGAACCAACCAATTAAAATATTTGAAAAAATTTGAAAGAAAATATTTTGCCTCATGGACTGATCTTGATCCCAACTGGCATGTTGCTAATCATGCATATATAAAATATGCAGCAGATACTCGGGTATTTTTTTTCTCTGAATTAAAATTAGATATGGATAAATTCAATAATCTTAATATAGGTCCGGTCTTATTTTATGAACATATGCATTATTATAAAGAAATAATTATGGGTGTAGAGTTTTCAATTAATGTTGAGATAGATGGTTATAGTGATGATGGACGATTTTTCTCTCTTTTTCAAAATTTTTATGATATGAATGGAAACCATTTAGCTCATCTTGATTTAGCCTTTGGTATCATTGACACAAAACTTAGAAAACTCATCTCAATGCCAAATGAATCATTTGAAATTTTTAAAGAAGGTCCAAAATCTAAATCATTTAGTATAATTACAAAAGAGGATTTAAGAAAACATGGAAAGCTTCCAGTAAATAAAATATAAGCAGTAATTATGCAGTAAGGTATTTATTTAATTATTTTTTAATTTCAAATAAAACAAAATGAAAGAAAAATATTGGAGAAAAAACATATTTTACCTAAGAATACTTTTAACAATATGGTTTATTTGTTCTTTTGGTTTTGGTATTCTGCTTGCTGAAAACTTAAATCAATTTTACCTAGGTGGATTCCCATTAGGCTTTTGGTTTGCTCAACAAGGATCAATTTACATGTTTGTTATTCTAATATTCATATATGTATATTTAATGAACAAGCTTGATAAAAAACATAATCTAAAGGAATAGATATGGATGCACAATTTTGGACATATTTATTAGTTGGAGTCACCTTTTCGCTTTATATAGGTATTGCTATATGGACAAGAGCTCAAAGTACAAAGGAATTTTATGTTGCTAGTGGTGGAATTCATCCTGTTCTAAATGGAATGGCAACTGCAGCTGATTGGATGTCAGCGGCTTCATTTATTTCTATGGCAGGTATTATTTCATTTCTAGGTTATGGTGGATCTCAATATTTAATGGGATGGACTGGAGGTTATGTGTTATTAGCGCTTTGCCTTGCTCCTTATTTAAGGAAATTTGGAAAATTTACAGTACCAGATTTTATTGGAGAAAGATATTATTCCAAAAATGCTAGAACAATTGCATTAATTTGTGCAATTTTTGTTTCATTCACCTATGTAGTTGGACAGATGAAGGGAGTTGGAGTAGCATTTTCAAGATTTCTTGAAATACCATATGATCTTGGAGTAATTATCGGTATTGGAATAGTCTTTTTCTATGCTGTTCTAGGAGGGATGAAAGGTATAACATATACTCAAGTAGCTCAATATTGTGTTCTAATTTTTGCTTTTACAGTACCAGCAATTTTTATATCACTACAAGCAACAGGTAATCCTATTCCTCAAATCGGATTTGGTAGTAAGACCACTGATGGAGTTTATCTTTTAGAGAAACTTAATCAATTATCTGTTGATTTAGGTTTTGAAAAGTATACTGACATTAATCAAACTACATTAATTAATGTATTTTTTATCACTGCTGCACTAATGTTTGGAACTGCTGGACTTCCCCATGTGATTGTGAGATTCTTTACTGTTCCTAAAGTAAGAGATGCAAGAATATCAGCAGGATGGGCATTATTATTTATCTCATTTTTATATACAACTGCTCCTGCTGTAGCAGCATTTGCAAAAGTAAATTTAATTAATACTGTGTCAAATGCTCAATATTCAGAAGTACCTCAATGGTTCAAAAATTGGGAGAATACAGGTTTACTTCAATTTGATGATAAAAATGCAGATGGTATAATTCAGTATGTGGCTGATGAAGAAGTTAACGAGTTAACAATTGATAGAGATATTATGGTCTTGGCAAATCCTGAGATAGCTAACCTACCTCCATGGGTAATTGGGCTTATTGTAGCAGGAGGTTTAGCTGCTGCTCTTTCAACTGCTGCAGGGTTGCTTCTTGTTATTTCAACTTCAATTTCTCATGATCTTCTAAAGAAGAATATAAATCCCAATATTTCTGAAAAAGGAGAATTGTGGGCAGCTAGGATTTCTATTGCAGTAGCAGTTGTTGCAGCTGGACTGGCTGGATTAAATCCCCCTGGATTTGTTGCTGAAGTTGTAGCATTAGCATTTGGTCTAGCTGCATCCTCTTTTTTCCCTGCAATAATCCTTGGGATTTTTGACAAAAGAATGAACAAAGAAGGAGCATTATCTGGAATGATAGTAGGTGTGGTCTTTACAACTATATATATATTTTACTTTAAACCACAACTTGGTGGATCAGGATTACCTAAAGATTATTTATTTGGAATTTCACCTGAGGGAATTGGAACTATTGGCATGATAATTAACTTTATAGTATCTTTAGTTGTGTCAAGATTAACAAGGCCAACGCCTGAAAATATCAGAGACTTAGTTGAAAGTATTAGATATCCTAAATAGATATGCAAAGAATAAAAACCTTATCTGAATATTTTAAAAAATACGAATTAAGTGAAAAAGATCCTGAGAAATTTTGGTCTGAAATTGCTGAATCATTCATATGGAAAAAAAAGTGGGATAATGTTCTTGAATCGGATTTTGAAAATGCAGATTTTAAATGGTTTAAAAATGCTCATTTAAATATTACTGAAAATATTTTTGAGAAAAACCTTTCTGAAAGAGGGGATAAGACTGCAATCATTTGGGAGCCAAATGATCCTAAAGAGTCACCAATTTATTTATCATACAAAGAACTTTACGAACAAACATGTACTTTTTCTAATGCTCTTAAAAGTAAAGGAATTAATAAAGGAGATAGAGTAATTATATACATGCCAATGGTGCCAGAGACAGCTATTGCAATGCTTGCTTGTGCAAGAGTGGGTGCAGTTCACTCAGTTGTTTTTGCTGGCTTTTCTGCTGCATCTTTAGCCGATAGAATAAATGACTGTGAAGCAAAAATGGTATTAACGTCTGATGGAAACTTTAGAGGAAATAAGACAATTCCTGTTAAAGATGTAGTTGATGAAGCTCTTGAAAAATGTTCATCAATTGAAAGTGTTATTGTTTTAGAAAGGACAAAACAAAATATTAATATG
>JAFMFH010000056.1 GCA_017856235.1 Flavobacteriaceae bacterium
CATTATCACAATCAATCCAACCTCCTTCAGCGCCGTATTGTGTGTCTTGTTTATTGATACCAGGTTTAAATATTAATTTACTTAATGGCATATAATATCCTTATTAGATGAGGAGTGTAGTGTGGTGGTAACACTCCTCATCAAACAAGAACTATATATTACTTTTTATTAATTTTAAAGCCTTTAAACCAAGAAGGTAAACCTAATAAAGGCCTTGTATCATAAAGGTTATTTTTAGCTTCTTTCTTTCTAGAATCATTATAATGTAAAAATACTTGACCACAATCTTTACCAGTAAACGCTTCTCTCCAATGTTCTAATTCACATCCCATATAAATAAGCATATCACCTTGATCTAAATCTACTTTGATGCCTGCTTGTTTTTCTTTACCAGTTGGATCAAGATAAATTGGCCAAGGGTCACCACCTAAATTTAATGTTGTAGATATTTCACAAGAATATCTATCTTTATGTCTATGTAAAACATCTCCATTTTTATAAATTCTTGCATATGAATATGCAGGTTGTAATTTATAATTTGTTTCTTTTTCCATTTTTTGTAATAAACCTTGTAATAAAGTTTCCATTACTAAATCAGAATAGTGAGAATACGTATTAGGAATTTGTTGGTCATTCCATATACCAAAGTATTCCGTATAAGGTGATATGTATTTAGAATCAAACATAACTCTTGCTACAGCTCTTTTGTTTAAAAAGTAAGTATAGCAAAATTGTGCCAACTCTTTTGATATGGCTCCTTTTAATACTTTGTATTTATTTTTTTTGAATGACATTTTTTCTCCTTTGTATCTCTTGTTTCTTTTGTTCAATTAAGTTTTCTACAAAATCATTTGGTCTTCTACTTCTATTTACACCTAATAAAGTTTGTACGAAATTATTTAATTTCCGTTTAATTATTCCCAACGTTTAATACTCCTTTTGATATTGCTTGTATGTTCCAATGTATAAATCTAAATGGTTCATAACCATTATCTACAGAATAAAGATGAGGCATAAAAGAATTAAAGAAAATTAATCTTCCTGGTTTTACTTTATAATGTATTTGTGATGTAGCCATTGTTACTTGTGATTTATCTTTTTCAGGTAGTAAGTTCATCATACGACCTCCTCTTGGATCTTCAAATACAGGTGCTGATGTAGCATCACTAGCTTTTAAAAAATAAAATCCTGACATATGTCCATTCCAATGTGTATGTAATGTATGGTGTCCACCACCTAATTTAGAAAATTCTTGTACCCATAATTCAGTTAAAAATAATTGATGGTTAGTTAAATCAAAACCTTGTTCATTTAATAAATTATGTGCAGTTGCTAATATCCAATTTTGTAATTCCATAAAATCTGGATGATTAATTAAACTTGTAGAATGATGAACCATACCGTGATCTTTTTTATCACCAAACTTTTTAGTTCTTTCTTTAATAAGTTTTTTATTATTTTCTTGTGCTTCCTTAATAAAAGGATCAGAAGCTTTATCTAATTTGCTAACCCATTCAGGTTTATCCATCCAATAAATTGGACAAGCAAAGTAATGCTCTGTATTTAATATGTCTTTTTTAATTTCTTTTTGTTTTTTCTTTTTCATATTTCTCCTATTTAAATGGCCAACCTAAATTCCATATAACTAATGAATATCTAGAGCCTTTTTTTACTGGACATACTCTATGCCATACAAATGAAGGAAATACAACTAATGAACCTTTAGGTAATATTTCTGTGCATTTATAAACATTTCTTTTTTTATCTGGGTCCATATTTCTAAAATCAAATTCTAGTTCACCACCAGAATATTCTTTAGGATCAGATAAAGATAACGTTACTGATAATTTTCTAATTTTACCATAAGTTGGATCATTTTGGTTTTGTGGTAAATAAGGTTTATCCCAACTATCACAATGCCAATCATAGTATTGTCCTTTCTTATATTTTGTAAATTGACAAGATTCAGACCAATCCCATTGAAAGTTCCAACCTGCATTTTGATTTGCAAGATTTACATAAGGTTGAATTTCTTTATATATCCAACGATCATTTAACCATACGATATCAGAATTTCTTTTCTTTTTTAAATCTTTAACTTCTTTAGCATTTAATTTTTTATTACCATAACCACCTGTTACAGCCATTTCATCTTTTATTGATTTTGCATATTTGACGATATCATCGCAAATTCTTTCAGGAACTGCTTTTTGAAACCACCAACAGTAATTTGTTAAGTTCATATTATTTCTAAATTCTTATAATATCTTATCAATAAACTGTCAAGTATTAGAAAGGTACAACAAAATCGTCTGTTGCATTAAATGTATGTGTAATCGTAGTAGGTGTACTTGTTTTACAACCACCAATAATTAAAGGTGCTCCAACTGTGCACGCAGGGTATTGAAGAATTACAACACCTGATCCACCATTACCACCTCTTAATGGTCCAGTTGGCGCAGCAGGAGGCATTGTTACACCTTGTCCTGATCCACCTCCACCACCAGTGTTAGCAACTCCATCTTGTTCAGGAGCGGGCACTACTTCAGCTTGATAAACTCCACCTCTACCACCACCGCCTGGTCCTGCAGCTCCACCACCGCCTGGTGTAGTTGCAGCTCCACCACCGCCACCAG
>JAFMFH010000057.1 GCA_017856235.1 Flavobacteriaceae bacterium
TTCATTTTTGTATACCATAAAATAATCTTTTATCCTTAGCAAAGGATTTATTTACTCCATTAGCATCAACATAGTGTAAAAAACATTGAGCATGCCAATCTCCTTGAAACATATCTCGCCAATGTTCAAGTTCACAACCTAAGTATATTATAGCATCACCAGGGTTTAATTCAATCGAGTTTCCTTCAATATAAATAGGCCAAGAAGTCCCATCGCTTGCGATATAAACCGTTACACTAATCTCGCAAGATTCTCTATCTTTATGTTTTTTTAATTCTGCTAAATTTGTGTACATCCTCCAAAAAGAATAAGTCGGTAATAATTTTTTACCAGTTTCTTGTTCCATTTTTGTTTGTTTGCTTAACATTAAAGATTCTATTGTTGGATCTCCATAAAAAAAAGTATCTCCTGTATCACTTTGCAAAACATCAAAACTATCAAGATTAGTTTGATGTCTCATTATACAATAATTTCTTAATAAAGAAATTTCTTCTTTTGTTAAAAAATTAATAATTTTTTTATATTTAAAATCTTTTCCTATAATGCCCATGATACTATCGAATATCTAGTTCCCTTTTCTACTGGGGTTACGCAATGAGGGTACAAAAAATTGCTTGGCCATATAATCATTCTGTTTGAAATTTTATTAATTTTTAAATTGTGTTTTTTATCAGGTGTTTCAAACAATAAATCACCCCCTTCATAATTATCATTTACAAAAAATATACAACTTAAAGTTCTTGGAATTGCTCTTGCATGATCAACATGAAAAACATAATGACCTCCTTTAGTATATTTTAAAAGTTGAATATCATCGATTCTTGCACCACCTACTGTTTTTATTTGATCTTGGTATTTTTGTAAATATTTAGTAAAAATATTTAAAAAAAAATTACTCCAATGAATGGTAGTTAAACTTTCTTCATTAACATTTTTTAAATGCCAAACTGTTGTATTTCTTATTTTAGAATCTACTAATTGTTTACCATCTCCTATTATTAAAGCTTCTTCAAATTCTTTTCTATTTTCACAAATCATATTAAATTTGTTAATAATTTTTTTAGGAAGGACATTGTCAAATATTCTTATATAATAATTTATATTTGTTGAATTAATTTTTACTTCCATGATTTCTTAGACCAAAATAATTTTTTATAATTATCCATAAAATATTTAAAATAATAAAATGAATTTTCTTTAAATCTTTTAAAATCTCTGTTCTCTATTTTCATTTTCCATTTTTCTCTTTTAAATGGTATAACTTGTACATAAGGAGTTCCTACTTTAATAGTTGAGTTTAAAACAGGGTATTTATCACCGTTTACTACAAAAGGAAAATTAATTTCTCTTTCAAAAGTATCTGTATCTACAATTCCTGGCATGATTGAAAATCTATCATCTGTATTATTTAAAGGTGGAACAAAAAGTGTAGAATAACCAGGAGGTGTTTTTATAACCCATGGGTTTAAAATTTTATGAAATTTAAGATTTTTATTTTTTTCAACATATGGACTACCTTCTAATTGTTGATAAGCATGACTTTGTTCTTGTCCTTCATAATTTAAATTTAAACCCATACTCATTTCAGGGTCCCATTTTAAAGGTGTATTAGCTCCAGTTTTTCTTTCACCTTCAAATTCAATATTATGAGTTATATGATAATCCACAGGCATTTTTAGTAAATAACCACAAGTTAATGTATCTAAGAAAGGCATACAACCTTTTACAGTTTTAAATCGTGTTGAATGTTCTAATTTTTTAAACCATTTAGGAATATTGGTCTTTATAGGAACAGGTAAAATATCTTGATTGTTTTTAATATAATCTTCTCTACAAATAAATTTTATAATATTGTCAAACACCTTTGGTGCTTAACATTTATTAAGGTATTTGTAAAGGATGGAAAAAAGGAATAGAATTATTATTACAATATTCTTCCCAACTACTGTTAATAGGATAAGTAAGGGTAGAAGTGTCTAAACTATCCAAATAATTATAATAAGAATTTATTTCATCATATTTAGAATTATTCACACAAAAATCTAAAAAATTTTTTATGTGTATTTTAATATTAGATATATATTTATCTAAACTATTTTTATCAGTAAAAAATTTTTTTTCTTCTAAAGCAATTATTGTAGCGGTATTGCCATTAACTTCAATTAAAGCATTATTAAGTTTTATATTATTAAAATCAGAATCAGAAATATTTATAATTTGATAAGCTTCATCACTTATATTTAAACTATTTTTATCAGTATCGTTTGCTGCAATTCTGTGAACAAAATTATTAGCACAAATTAAATAAGCCATATTTTATCTCCTATCCTCCATTGTCCCATAAAGATAACCCACCAGGTGATCCAGGACTACCATTTTGAGCATTATTTTGTGCGGGCCCTAAACCGAAGGCACCACCATCAGAAATACCTGGACCATATAAATAATATTGTGATATGTTTCTAGTTGCACCTGGTAAACTTCCAGCAGTTCCAGTAGGTCCTGCAGTGTTTGCAGTTCCTCCAGTGCCACCACCACCACCGTTAGCTGTGAATAAATTTGTAATAGTTGTTGCTCCACCAGAAGCTCCTGGCTGTCCAGGATTGTTACTTTGTGAGTAGTCTCCTCCA
>JAFMFH010000003.1 GCA_017856235.1 Flavobacteriaceae bacterium
AAAGATCAAAAGCTTTTTGTAAATAGAATTGACGCAAAAGAAGGATCAAAAGTTTCTTTTGATAATGTACTTCTTATTGATGATGGAAAAAAAGTTCAAGTTGGAAAGCCAAATTTATCTGGAACCTCAGTTGAAGCAAAAGTAGTATCTCATTTAAAGGACGATAAAGTAATTGTTTTCAAAAAGAAAAGACGTAAAGGATATAAAGTTAAAAATGGCCATAGACAAGCAATAACTGAAATTATTATTCAAGGCATAAGTGAAAAAAAAGTTGAGCCAAAAAAAGAAGTAGAAACTACAAAGAAAACAACAGCTGCAAAGAAAACAACAGCTGCAAAGAAAACAACAGCTGCAAAGAAAACAACAACTGCAAAGAAAACAACAGCTGCAAAAAAGTAATTAGTTATGGCACATAAAAAAGGAGTTGGTAGTTCAAAAAACGGAAGAGAATCAGAGTCGAAACGACTAGGAGTTAAAATATTCGGTGGACAATTTGCTCAAGCTGGTAATATAATTGTAAGGCAAAGAGGAACTGTTCATAATCCAGGCGAAAATGTTTATCTTGGTAAAGACCACACTCTTCATGCTAAGATTGATGGTATTGTTACTTTCAAAAAGAAAACAAATAATAAATCTTATGTTTCTATTGAGCCTGCTAAGGCTTAATACCTATAATATTCTGGTTTAAATGGTCCATTTTTTTGGACTCCAATATATTTTGCTTGATCACTAGACAGTTCTTCAAGTTCTACACCTAATTTATCTAAATGAAGCTTAGCAACCATTTCATCTAAGTTCTTAGGTAGCATATAAACTTTGTTTTCGTATTTATCAGCATTTTTCCAGAGTTCTATTTGTGCTAATACTTGATTAGTGAATGAATTACTCATTACAAAACTTGGGTGACCGGTCGCACAACCCAGATTAACAAGTCTTCCCTCTGCAAGAATTATAATTTCTTTATCCTTAGATATTCTATATGAATCAACTTGAGGTTTAATCGTAGTTTTTTGTTCAGAAAAATTAGTTTCTAACCAGTTCATGTCAATCTCGTTGTCAAAATGACCAATATTACATACTATAGTTTTGTCTTTCATCATTCTGAATGCTTCTTCATTTACTATATCCTTATTTCCTGTAGCTGTAACTACAATATCGGCATTAGAAACTACAGTCTTTAACTTTTTAACTTCGTAACCATCCATTGAGGCTTGAAGAGCACAGATAGGATCTATCTCTGTAACTGTTACTATCGATCCAGCACCTCTGAATGAGGCAGCAGTTCCTTTACCGACATCTCCATATCCACAGACAACAACTCTTTTACCTGCAAGCATAATATCAGTAGCTCTTCTCACTGCATCAACTGCACTTTCCTTACAACCATATTTATTGTCAAACTTAGATTTTGTAACAGAATCATTAACATTAATTGCAGGAAGAAGAAGTGTGCCATTTTTCATTCTTTCATATAATCTATGAACTCCTGTAGTTGTTTCCTCAGATAAACCTTTAATCCCAGATACAAGTTCTGGAAACTCATCAAGGACCATATTTGTAAGATCACCCCCATCGTCAAGTATCATGTTTAAAGGATTTTTATCTTCACCAAAAAATAATGTTTGCTCAATACACCAGTTAAATTCATCTTCTGTCATACCTTTCCAAGCATACACTGGGATTCCTTTAGCTGCAACAGCTGCTGCTGCATGGTCTTGAGTAGAGAATATATTACATGAGCTCCATGTAACCTCAGCTCCCAGATCAACTAATGTTTCAATCAAAACTGCAGTTTGAATTGTCATATGAAGACAACCTGCAATTCTAGAGCCCTTAAGCGGTTTATCACTCTTGAATCTATCTCTTAATGCCATTAATCCAGGCATTTCTGCCTCTGCAAGTTCAATCTCTTTCCTTCCCCAATCGGCTAAAGAAATATCTTTTACTTTGTATGCAACGTACTTGCTATCTGTTTTATTTTTCATATGTATATTTATGGAGCTAAAATACCTGAAATAATCTATTTTATCAAATGCCATTTCTTAAAGATTTCATAATTAATAATTCTACTAAAATTCTTCTTTGGAAAATAATACCAGGAGAATTAGATGAGACACAATTAAGTATGGATGACAAAATCTTATTAAAAACAAGAAAGGGAAACAAATCAAAAGAATATTTTCTAGCTGTAAGAAAACTTATAAAAAATGAGGATCCAGAAATTATCATTAAGTATGATTTAAATGGGAAACCATACTTGAATACTCAAAAAGGCATATCTATCTCTCATTCTAATGAAATAGTTGCTATCGGTATTTCTAATGAAATAGATTATGGAATTGATGTTCAATATAAAACTGATAAAATATTAAACATCCAAAATAAATTTCTAAGTAATAATGAAAAGCAAAATCTGGGAGATACCCCCAGTTTAGAATCATTAATAAAATTATGGTCGGCAAAAGAATCAATATATAAGGCTCTAGGTATAAAGGGAGTAAGTTTTTCAAATGATTTAGAAATTGATATCAAAAAAAATAAAGATTTATTTAAAGTAGGATATTATAAAAAGGATAATAATAAGATTAAATTTGACTTGAGTTTTTTTAACATAGATGAGTATATAGTTTGTTACGCTAACAAATCTTAATTAATGGATCAAATTTTTGACTTTCTTTTTTCTCAGTATCCATCATATTCTCCTTCATTCATTTATTTGGAATTATTTGCTGTTATAATGAATATTACTAGCGTAGTTTATGCAAAAAAAAATAATATTTTAGTTTATCCTACAGGATTAATTGGTACAGGAATTTTTGTCTATATCCTTTTGAATTTTTCATTGTTAGGAGATACTATTATTAATGCCTACTTTTTCTCAATGTCAATATACGGATGGTACTTTTGGTCTAGAAAAAAAGATGAAGTTTTTGTTAATCAGGTTTCTACAATAAATCGATATGAAATTAAATATTTATTTATTCTTGCAATTTCAAGCTTGATTTTCATATACTTTGTTTACGATTATTTTGATAAATGGAATAACTGGACCGCATATGTTGACAACATAACAACTGCAATATTTTTTATTGCAATGTGGTTAATGGCTAAAAGAAAAGTAGAAAGTTGGATTTTTTGGATTATTGGAGATTTAATAACTGTGCCTTTATACTTTTATAAAGGATTAACTATATCTTCAATCCAATATATTATTTTTCTTATACTTGCAGTATTAGGATATATTTCATGGAAAAAAATCTTAGACAAGAATCATCAGAAGTTAAAAAAATAGTTATATGTGGTCCTGAATCAACTGGAAAGTCTACTTTAACTCAAAATCTATCTTTATATTACAATACTAGTTTCGCTAAAGAATTTGCTAGAGATTTTCTTCAACATAAATGGGACATAACCAACACAGTATGTTCAAAAAAAGATCTAATTGATATAGTCAAAGGGCAGATAGATAATGAGAATAAAGCACTTTTAAAAGCAAACAAATTCTTGTTTTGTGATACTAATATACTTACAACAATTGCATGGTCTAAAACACACTTTAATGGATATTGCAATAAGTGGATCATTGATCAATCAAAAAAATTAAGTTATGATTACTACCTAATTTTAAATGTTGACACAGAGTGGGTTCAAGATGATTTAAGAGACAGGCCAAATGACAGAGAAAAAATGTTTGAGGCTCATAAATTGGAATTGGATTTGCTTGGGGTGTCCTATGACATTATAAAGGGTTCTGACTATAAGAAAAGATTTGAAGATTCAATAGACCTTATAAGTAAAAAATTCTTAATTTAGATTTGAATTGGGGTGCTTAGAATAAGCTGAGATTAAACCCATAGAACTTAGACAGGTAATACTGTGAAAGGAATTTATAATGAAAAAACATATACTTCTTGTACTAATTAGTACATCATCTTTCTCACAAGAAATAGTTAACCAAAAAGTCCAGGACTCTCTAATTAAAACTCTTAATTTAGAAGAGGTTACTGTTAATGCTATTAAAGCAAAATACGATACCCCAGTATCATTTGTAAATGTTACTAAGCAAGATCTTGATAAAGTTAATCTTGCTCAAGATATTCCCAGTCTTTTAAAAAATACACCTTCAGTAATCACTCACTCAGATGGAGGTTCTGGTATTGGATATTCTTCTATCAGAATTAGAGGTTCTGATCAGACAAGAGTAAATGTGACAATTAATGGAGTCCCATATAATGACTCAGAATCTATGCAAGTTTATTGGGTTGATTTACCTGACTTTGCTTCATCAATTGAAAGTATTCAAGTTCAAAGAGGAGTGGGGACTTCAACAAATGGATCTGGTGCATTTGGGGGAAGTATTAATATTCAAACAAATGCGGCTTCAGAGAATTCTTTTTTTGAGGTTAACAATACTTTAGGAAGTTACAACACAATTAAAAATTCAGTTGGCTTCTCAACAGGCTTTATTAATAAATTTGAGTTATCAGGAAGAATCTCTAGGATTATATCAGACGGTTATATTGATAGATCAGGATCCAACCTTCGCTCATACTTTTTGCAAGGTATCTATAGAGATGAAAATACTCTAGTCAAATTATTAAATTTTGCTGGTCATGAGATAACAGATCAAGCATGGTATGGAATAGATTCAGCAACTTTAGAATCAAATAGGAAGTATAATATGGCTGGAGAATTTTATGATGAAGAAGGAAACTCTTTATATTATAAAGATCAGGTTGACAATTATAAGCAAGATCACTACCAACTCCACTGGAATCAAAATTATATAGGTGGTTGGGCTTCAAATTTTGGACTTCATTACACATATGGTAGAGGTTTTTATGAGAATTACAATGTAGGATATGATAGCCCTGATTATATTGATAGAAGATGGTTAGATAATGATTTTTATGGCTTTATTTTTAGTTTAAGCCGAAGAACAAAAAAATATAATTCTATAATTGGAGGTTCATATAATAAATATTCTGGTGAACATTATGGAGAGTATTTATGGATTGATCAAGATTCAAATTCTATAAACAGCTATGACTTTAAGGAAAAATTTTACGATGATTATGGAAACAAGAATGAGTTTAATATTTATGCTAAAATTGATTATTATATAAATGATAAATTATCTATTTATGGAGATCTACAGTATAGAATTATAAAATATGATGCGGGAATATCTGCTAATTCAGTTTTTACAGGTTATGTTGAGGAGGGTTTTAGCCGTCTGGATAAGATCTTTAATTTTTTTAACCCAAAGTTTGGACTATTCTATAATTTAAATGATTCTAATAATATATATTTTTCTTATGCTAGAGCGCAAAGAGAGCCAACAAGAACAGACTATTCTAATGGAAGTCCTGATGCAGAAAAATTAAATGATTTTGAACTAGGTTGGAAATTAACTTTAGAGAATAGTTCAATTAATGTTAACGCCTTTTATATGATTTATGAGAATCAACTTGTGTTAACTGGCCAAAGAGATATTAATGGATATGAAATTAGAAGAAATATTGGTGAGTCTTTTAGATTAGGAATTGAGTTAGACTCAAACATTACCTTAAGCTCTAAACTAAATTTAAACACAAATCTTTCAATTAGTAGTAATAAGAACCAAGATTTTTATTCAATTTTTGATGGAATTCTTAAGAACTATGGAAATACAGATTTAGCTTATTCTCCCAGCCTTATAGCAAACAATATAATTGATTATTCACCAAATGATAAAGTAATAATTTCATTAAGATCCAATTATGTAAGTGAACAATATTTTGCGCAAACTAATTCACCAATTTCTAAACTAGACTCATTTTTTGTTCATGATTTAAACTTCATTCATAAAATGAGTATTGAAGGACTATCAGATGATATAAACCTCAAGATTTTAGTTAATAATTTATTTAACTCCAAATATGTTAGCTATGGAGGTTACTATACTTATGATGTGCCAATAGATAATCAAATTAAAACTTATGAGGGGACATATTACTTCCCTCAAGCAGAGATAAACATACTTATAGGTTTAGACTTTAAGTTTTAATCAAAATTTTGTAAATTAGAGTAAATATCCCCTCTAATAGGGGATTTTTGCATTGAATATGAGCAAGATATCATACTACACTGAAAAAGGTTTAAAGGATCTTAGAAAGAAGCTAGATCATTTAAAAGATGTTGAGCGTCCACTTGCATCTCAAGCTATTGCTGAGGCAAGAGATAAAGGTGATTTAAGTGAAAATGCAGAGTATGATGCTGCAAAAGAAGCACAGGGTCTCTTAGAACTTGAAATTTCTAAATTAGAAGAAACACTTTCAAATGCCAGAATCATAGATGAATCTCAGCTTGATTCATCAAAGGTATTAGTTCTATCTACTGTTAGAATTAAAAATCTTGATAATTCTACAATAATGGAATATAAATTAGTTGCTCAGAGTGAAGCTGACCTTGCAAAAGGAAAAATTTCAGTTGATTCTCCTATTGGAAAGGGTTTACTAGGTAAAAAAGTTGGAGATACTGCAGAAATCTCTATACCAAATGGTAATGTTAAATTTGAAATTCTTGAAATTTCAAGATAATGGCATCAATTTTTACAAAAATTATTCAAGGAAAAATACCATCATATAAGATTTATGAAGACGAAACTTATTATGCTTTTCTTGATATTAATCCAAATGCATTAGGTCATACATTATGTATTCCAAAAAAAGAAGTAGATGAGCTATTTGATCTTGACGATGAAACATACAAAGGCTTAATGATTTTTTCAAAAAAAATTGCTCGAGCACTAAAAAAAGCATTAGATTGTAAAAGAATTGGATTAAGTGTAATAGGACTGGAAGTCCCGCATGTTCATGTGCATTTGATACCTATTAACAAGATGGATGATATGTCGTTTAACTCAAAGATTAAATTAAGTGATGATGAGCTTAACGATATAATGGAAAAAATTAAATCTTATTTATAATGGAATTATTAGGAAAAATTAAACATATTGGTGATATCAAAACATATGGAGACAACGGTTTCAGAAAAAGAGAACTTGTCCTTACAACTGAAGAACAATATCCTCAACATATTTTGATTGAATTTATCCAAAATAACTGCGAGTTATTAGACAATTATAGTATTGGACAAACTGTAAGAATTGGAATCAATATTAGGGGGAGAGAGTGGGAGAGTCCTGATCAAGGCATAAAATATTTCAATTCAATACAAGGCTGGAGAATAGAATCTTTAGATGATCAAGTTATGGATTCTGCTGCGGAGGACTTACCAATAGAAAGTGAGAATTACCCTAAAGATGACCTAACAGAAGATGACTTACCTTTCTAGTTAGACTAATCCAACTCTTGAAAAACCTGTTACTTCAGCATTATCTGATTGAGACTTAAGATAATCAGAAATACTCTGTTTGTTATCTTTAATGAATTGTTGATTTACAAGAGTATTTTCCTTAAAAAACTTTTTTAATTTTCCCTTTGCTATGTTTTCAAGCATATCTTCAGGCTTACCTTCTTGTCTCAACTGATCTTTTGCAATTTCAATTTCCTTTTCTATAATATCTTGACTAACACCATCTTCATTTAATGCAACTGGATTCATTGCAGCAACCTGCATAGAAATGTCTTTAGCAACTTCACTTGCATTATCAAACTTTTGAGATAGGCCAACAATTGAAGCAATCTTATTACCTGCATGAATATAAGAACCAACATATTCAGAGGTTAAGTATTTAAAAGACCCAATTTCAATTTTCTCACCAATAACGCCAGTTTGCTCTAAAAGTTTATCAGATACTTTCATTCCATTAAAATCTGAATTAAGCAATGAGTCTTTATCTTTAAAGTTCAATGCATGATCTGCAAGACTTTGAGCTAATTGAATATAATCTTCATTTTTTGCAACAAAGTCTGTCTCACAATTTAAAGAAATTATAATACCGTAAGTATTGTCATCACTGACTTTTGCCAGAACAACTCCTTCAGAAGAATCTCTGTCAGCTCTGTTTGCAGCTACTTTTTGACCTTTTTTTCGAAGAACTTCAACAGCTTTTTCAAAATCTCCGTTAGATTCCTCAAGAGCTTTTTTACAATCCATCATTCCAGCTCCAGTGGATTGTCTTAACTTATTTACATCAGATGCAGTTATTTTCAATTTTGTAAAATTTAAAGATTAATGATTTATTCTTCAGAAGTATCAACCTCATCAGTACTTTCAGTTTCTTCTGATAATTTTTTTTGATCAGCAATTTCTTTCTCATTCTTTCTCTCATCAAGAGATTCTTGAATTGCATTACAAACAATATCTAAAATTTTTTCTATAGATTTTGAAGCATCATCATTTGCAGGAATGATAAAATCAACATCATTGGGATCAGAGTTGGTATCAACCATTGCAAAAATTGGAATTTTAAGCTTTTGAGCTTCTTGGACAGATATTTTTTCATTTAGAGTATCTACTACAAAAATAGCTCCAGGCAGTCTAGTCATGTCTGATATGGAACCTAGATTTTTTTCAAGTTTTGCTCTCTGTCTATCTACTTGTAGTTTTTCTTTTTTTGAAAGTGTTTCAAATGTACCATCAGATTTCATCCTATCGATTGCATTCATCTTCTTAACAGCTTTTCTAATCGTAACAAAGTTTGTAAGCATTCCGCCAGGCCATCTTTCAGTAATGTATGGCATGTTTACAGAGTTTGCTTTTTCAGCTACAATATCTTTTGCTTGTTTTTTAGTTGCTACAAATAGAACTTTTCTGCCAGATAGCACAATTTTTTTAAGAGCATTAACAGCATCTTCAAGTTTTGCAGCAGTTTTGTAGAGGTTAATAATGTGTATACCATTTCTTTCCATATAAATATATGGAGCCATATTAGGATTCCATTTTCTGGTTAGATGTCCGAAGTGAACACCTGCATCCAATAATTCTTTAACGTCAGTATTTGCCATATATTATCTTTTTGAGAATTGAAATTTCTTTCTAGCTTTTTTCTGTCCAAATTTCTTTCTTTCAACCATTCTAGGATCTCTAGTCATTAAACCCTCCGCCTTTAATGTTGATTTAAATTCTTCGTTAAATTCAACCAAAGCTCTTGAAATTGCAAGCCTTACAGCTTCTGCCTGACCATTTACACCTCCACCTTTGACGTTTACAGATAGATCAAACTTATCCTTAGTATCAGTTAGGTTAAAAGGTTGTAGTATTTTGTATTGAAGAATAGCTGTGCTAAAAAAATCAGAGTAGGATTTCTTATTAACTGTAATATTACCTTTGCCTTCTGACATGTAGACTCTTGCAACAGATGTTTTTCTTCTTCCTATTTTATGAATTACTTCCATTATATTTTACTATTAACATCAATTGGTTTTGGCTTTTGTGCTTCATGATTATGTTCAGATCCTGGAAAAACTTTAAGATTTCTGAATAAATCTGCACCTAACTTGTTTTTTGGAAGCATTCCTTTGACTGCTTTTTCTACAAGCTTAATATTATTTTTTTTGTGAAGTTTATCAGCTGTGATGATTCTCTGTCCTCCTGGATATCCAGTGTGGCTTATATATTGCTTTTGAGACCACTTTTCACCTGATAAAGTTACTTTTTCAGCATTGATTACTACAACATTATCACCACAATCAACATGGGGAGTAAAATTAGTTTTGTGTTTACCTCTTAATAATTTAGCAACAATAGATGCTGTTCTTCCTAATGGTAATTCAGAGGCATCAACAAGAACCCAGTCCTTGTTAACTGTCTTTCTGTTTGCCGAAATTGTCTTGTAACTAGTTTTAGTCATTAATATTATTATAAATTCTTGGCGTGCAAATGTACTATTTTAATGAATTTTAAAAAAACTTTTTTCTAATTAATGTGCTTCTAGCCAGTTTTTACCAAATTCTAGGTCAATTTTTAGAGGTACTTTAAGCTTAACAGCAGATTCCATAGTGGTTTTAACGATATCTTTAATCTGATCTTTTTCAGAATTATGTACATCAAATACAAGTTCATCATGAACTTGAAGAAGCATTTTTGATTTTAAAGATTGTTTTTTGAACTCAGAATTAATATTTATCATAGCAATTTTGATAATATCAGCTGCACTACCTTGAATAGGAGCATTTATTGCATTTCTTTCTGCACTACTTCTAAGCATATTATTTTGGGAATTGATATTCTGTAGATATCTTCTTCTACCCATTATAGTTTCAACATATCCATTATTTCTTGCGAAATCAATTTGATCAGACATATATTTTTTTAAACCAGGATAGTTTAAGAAATAGTTATCTATCATAACTTTAGATTCAGATCTATTTAAATCAGTCTGTTGGCTAAGTCCAAATGCAGAAACCCCATAAATAATTCCAAAATTTACTGTTTTTGCATTTCCCCTTTGTTCACGTGTTACATTTTCTGGGTCAACATTATATATTTTAGAGGCGGTCATTGTATGAATATCTTGATTATTTGTAAATGCATCAATCATATTTTCTTCATTACTTATAGATGCGATTACTCTTAATTCAATTTGAGAATAATCAGCTGCCATCAATATATAATCACTATTTCTAGGTATGAAAGCTCTTCTGATTTTCTGACCGTTTGCAGTTCTTATTGGAATGTTTTGTAAATTAGGATTATTGCTAGAGAGTCTTCCAGTTGTGGTTACAGTTTGATTAAAACTACTATGAACTCTATTAGTTAACCTACTTACCTCTTTAGGTAAAGATTTTACATAAGTATTTTGAAGTTTATCAAGAGATCTCCATTCAAGAATTTTCTCTATAATTTTATGATCATTAGCTAAACTTGAAAGAACTTCTTCTGATGTAGAATATTGACCAGTTTTAGTTTTTTTTGCCTTGCTTACTAGCTTTAACTTATCAAATAAGATTTCACCTAGTTGTTTGGGTGAATTCAGATTAAATTCTTCACCAGCTTTTTTGAAGATTTCTTTTTTTAATTTTCCTAAATCCTCTTCAAACTCTTTATCTAGTTTTTTTAGATAGCTGGTATCTATTTTTATCCCTTCTGTTTCCATATCACTTAATACATTAATCATTGGAATCTCAATATCATAAAAAATCTTATTAAAATTATTGACTTCAATTTCTTTATCAAAAACACCTTTCAGCTGAAGAGTGATATCTGCATCTTCACTTGCATAATTTGTAATTTTATCAATTGAAACATCCCTCATTGATATTTGATTTTTTCCTTTCTTTCCTATTAAAGATTCAATTGAAATTGGAGAATAATTTAGGTAAGATTCAGAAAGGGTATCTAGGTTATGCCTCATATCTGGATTAATAAGGTAATGTGCAACCATTGTATCATATATTGGATACGACACATTAATATTATACTTTTTTAATACTTGGATATCAAATTTTATATTGTGTCCAACTTTAATAATTTCAGTAGATTCAAAAAAAGGTTTTAAAATTTCAAATGATTTTTCATGGACTGACTTATTATTTGTTATAGGCAAATAATAACCTATTCCCTTTTTCCAAGAAAAAGATATTCCAACAATATTTGTTTCAAATGCATTTAATCCCTCTGTTTCAGTATCAAATGCTACAACTTCTTGCTTCATCATTTTATCTACTAATAAATTTAACTCTTCAAATGATTCTACTTTTTGATATGTTGACTTTAAGTCATTTAAGTTGTCTATATTGGATTTTAAATTATAGGTTTCACTAAATAAATCTCCCTGAACAGCTTCAGCACCTTTTTCTTGTGATTTGATAGAATTAGTTCCAAAAATTTTAAAAAAAGTCTCTTTTATTCTTTTAAACTCTAATTCGTCAAATACTTTTAAAACTTTCTCTTTATCAGGATCTGATAATTTAAATTCATCGAGATTATAATCGATTGGAACATCCAAGATTATTTTTGCTAATTTTTTTGACAATACACCCAATTCTTTATTTTCGATTATCTTTTCACCAAGTTTCCCGGTTACTTTATGAGCATTTTGAAGCAAATTTTCTAAACTCCCATATTGTTTAATAAATTTTTTTGCAGTTTTGTCACCAACACCTGGAAGTCCAGGAATATTATCAACTGAGTCCCCCATCATTCCTAAATAATCAATTACTTGATCAGGCGATCCAACCTCAAATTTATCTTTAACCTCATCTACTCCCCAGATCTCCATACTATTACCCATTCTTGCAGGTTTACATAAAAAAATATTATCTGAAACTAATTGGGCAAAGTCCTTATCAGGAGTAACCATATATACTTTAAAATTATTCTCCTCTGCATCTTTTGCAACAGTTCCAATAATGTCATCTGCTTCAAAGCCTTCTTTTTCAAGAATTGGAATTTTCATTCCCTTTAATATTTCTTTTATATATGGAATTGCAACAAGGATTGGTTCAGGTGTTTTATCTCTGTTACTCTTATACTCCTCAAACATTTCAGAACGAGTTACAGATCCACCTTTATCAAATGCAACTGCTAAGTAATCTGGATTTTGAGTTCTTATTATGTCAAATAAAGAATTCATAAAACCTAAAATAGCAGAAGTGTCAGTACCCTTTGAATTAATCCTTGGATTTTTAATGAAAGCATAATATCCTCTATAAATTAATGCATAAGCATCCAATAAAAAAAGATTCTTCGAGTTTTCCATTAATACATGAATATTTTATGAATATACAAAGATAAATCATCGTTAATTCAAATGCCTCTATTTTGTAAATTAGCTATATGGAACTAAATCATAATCAATTTATGAAAAAAGCTCTTCAAGAGGCAAACTATGCTTTTTTTAAAGATGAAGTTCCTGTTGGGTGCGTTATTGTTCATAATAACGAAATTATTTCAAGGTCTTCAAATATGGTTGAATTATTAAATGACTCAACAGCTCATGCTGAATTAATTGCTATTACATCAGCTCAAAACAATTTGAATAGTAAGAATTTAGAAAAGTGTACCTTATATACAACACTTGAACCATGTATGATGTGTTTTGGAGCTATTTACTGGTCAAAGATTAAAACTATAGTCTATGGTGCTCCTGACCTAAAAAGAGGCTTTTCAAATCAGATAGTAAATTTAGATAGAGATATTAAAATTATTAAAGGGGTTTTAGAAGCAGAGTCTAAGGAGTTAATAGATAGCTTTTTTAAAAAAATCAGAGATTAAAGTCACCAGCTTTCTCTCTCATTTTTTTTAAGTTTTCATTACTAAGAGTATAATCTTTTAGCTTCTTTCCTTTCCATCTAATTGCAAGAAATAATGGCATGAAAATCAAAGTTCCTATTAAAACAGATATTCCAATAATTAAATCTCCTGTTTGATCACCTATTAATTCTTTTGAAAAAATTCCAATAAATACACCTATAAAAACTAAATAGGATAATATTTTAACAAAAATTTTCATTTCTACTTTTGTGATAAATCTTTTAACTGCTCTTTAGTTAATTTTGATGGAGCATCAATCATCAAGTCTTTCCCACTATTATTTTTAGGAAAAGCAATAAAATCCCTGATTACATCTTTTCCTTTAAGAACTGCAGCGAGTCTATCAAGTCCAAAGGCAATACCACCATGAGGTGGAGCACCATACTTCAACGCCTCAATTAAAAAACCAAACTGACTTGTGTATTCTTCTTTACTCATTCCTAATAATTCAAAAACTTTCATTTGTGTGTCAAAATCATGAATTCTAATTGAACCACCACCAATCTCATTCCCATTTAAGACTAAATCGTATGCATTTGCTAAAACTTTTTCAGGCTCTTTATTCAGAATATCTAAAAATTCTGGTTTTGGTGAAGTAAAAGGGTGATGCATTGAAAAGAATCTATTTTCCTCTTCGTCCCATTCAAATAAAGGAAAATCAGTAACCCATAAAGGGCAAATTTTTTCTTGATCAATTAAATTAAATCTACTTGCTAATTCAACTCTAAGTGATCCTAACTGTTCAAGTGTTTTTTTATATTCTCCAGACAAAATAAAAATTATATCTCCAGGCTTTGAAGAAATTTTTTCAGAAATAACCCCTAAATCTGACTCTGAAAAAAACTTATCAAATGAAGATTTTAATGATGAGTCATTGTTATGTTTTATCCATAATAAACCTGAAGCTCCTATTTGAGGTCTTTTAACCCAATCAGTAATTTCGTCAATTTCTTTTCGTGTAAGATCAGATTTTCCTTTAACATTAATACAAACACTTAATTCATTATTATCAAAAATTTGAAAGTTTTTACCCTTTACTTCATCTGAAATGTTATTTATTAAAAGCTCATATCTTAAGTCGGGTTTATCAGTTCCATATTTTTCTAGGGCAGACTCATATGTCATTCTATCAAAAGTTACGTTGTTAGAACCTAAAAATTTTGAAAAAATTCTTTTCATTAAACCTTCAAATTGTTGAAGCACATCCTCTTGATTAACAAACGACATTTCACAATCAATTTGAGTAAATTCAGGCTGCCTGTCAGCTCGTAAATCTTCATCTCTAAAACATTTTACAATCTGATAATATTTATCAATACCACCTATCATTAGAAGCTGCTTAAAGATTTGCGGAGATTGAGGCAGAGCATAATAATGATCAGGATTTAACCTACTTGGAACAATAAAATCTCTTGCACCCTCAGGTGTTGACTTAATCAGATAAGGAGTTTCAACATCAATAAAATTATTTTCTGACAAATAATTTCTAACTTCTAGAGATAAACTGTGTCTAAAAATTAAGTTTTCTTTTATTGGCTCTCTTCTTATATCAAGATATCTATACTTCATTCTTAATTCTTCACCCCCATCTGACTCATTTTCTATTGTAAATGGTGGTGTTAAAGACTTATTCAGTATAATTAAACTGGTAACTAAAATTTCAATTTCACCAGTATTAATGTTTTCATTAATACTCTTTCTTTCAATAACTGAACCTTCAACTTCAATTACAAATTCCCTTCCAAGTTGACTAGCAGTGGTAAAAATCTTGTCGTTAGATCTATCTTTGTCAAATACAAGTTGAGTAATACCATATCTATCTCTTAGATCAACCCAAATTATAAAACCCTTTTCTCTGATTTTATTTACCCAGCCAGAAAGTTTTACTTTTTGCCCAAGGTTAGATTTTGTTAATTCACCACAGTTATTAGTCCTATTCATAAATTATTGTGTAAATATAACTAGATATTTTTTAGTTTAATTCTGGCAAGATGTATTATATAATACATAGATGGAACAATAATTAAAGTAAGAAAAGTTGCAAATGTTATTCCAAAAATAACGGTCCAAGCAAGAGGTCCCCAGAAAACAACATTATCTCCACCTAAGTATACATTTGGATTCCAATTAGCAAAAAGAGAGAAGAAATCAATATTTAAACCAATCGCAAGTGGAATCAATCCAAAAATAGTAGTAATAGCTGTGAGTAAAACAGGCTTAAGTCTTGCCTTACCTGCTATTTTAATAAGCTCCATAGCTGTGACCTTATCAATTATATCATCTTTTGACATGTTTAAATCTATTTTTTTTCTATCAAATAATAGTTGAGTATAGTCTATTAATACAACTGCATTATTTACAATAATTCCAGTAAGAGAAATTATCCCAAGCATGGTCATAAGTATACTGAATGTTAAATTAAAAATTACTATACCCAGAAATACTCCAGTAAAGCTTAATACAATTGATGCAAGAACAATAAATGGTTTAGATATTGAGTTAAATTGAAACACAAGTAATAAAATAATTAATGCTATACCTGATAAAAGAGCTCCAGATAAAAATTCTTGATTTTCGGATTGTTGTTTAATTTCACCAGTAAATTTATATTCTACACCCTGTGGTGCCTCATAACCAGATAAAGCAATTTCAGCAGTATTTACAATCTCATTAGCATTTGATCCTGCAAGTATTGATGAATATAAAGTCACTACTCTTTGAAGATCAATATGCTTAATTGCACTAAATGATGTAATATTTTTTTGATCAACAATTGATGCTATTGGAACCTCCTTTGTTTTACCAGTTGACTGGTCTCTAAAAACAATGTTCTGATTAATAATAGAGTTTATATCATTTTTAAATTCTTCATCAAATCTTACATTAATCTCATAATCTTCTCCTCTGAGTTTATATATTCCAGCTTTAGACCCTATTATTGAATTCCTAATTGTTTGTCCAACCAGTCCAGTAGGAATTCCAAGTTCGCCAGCTTTTTCTCTATCTACGTTAAACTCAAGCCCTGGCTTACTCCTGCTAACATCAATCTTTAGTTGTTCTATTCCCTCAATGTTCTCCTGATTTAAATAATTCTTCATTGAAATTGCAGTTTCAATTAATTGCTCATAATCTTCTCCGTAAATTTCAATATTTACAGGGTATCCTCCTGGAGGTCCTTGTGAATCTTTTTCTACAGAAATTGCAATTCCTGGAAACTTATCAATTAATTCAACTTGAATTTCTTTTCTTAATTCTTCACTTGACATTCCTCTTCTAAATTTGAATTCTCGCATTGTCATTGTAATCAAAGATTTGTGAGGAATTTCGCCAGTACCTCCGGCATCTGTCTCAGGGTTTCCAGCACCTTCTCCTACCTGAGATATAGCAGATTCAACTAAAAAATTATAGCCATTATCGATGTACTTTGAGTTATTTACTACCTTGTAAATCTCTGACTCAATTTGCATTGAAGTTTCATTTGTTTTCTTAATATCTGTGCCTTCAGGATACTCTAAATAAACTAGTATTTGTTGGGGTTCATTATCAGGAAAGAATTCAACTTTAGGCGGAAATATAGCCATTAGTAAAATTGAAACAAAGAATAAAGAAATTGTTCCAAACAGAAATAAATAAGGTCTAAATCCTGCAAGTGCAAATGATAGAAATTCGTTATACCTATTTTCCAATTTTACCAATAATGTATTTTGAAATTTTACAGCAGAATTTTTAATAAAATACTTGTAAGACCAGAATAAAAAACATATAAACGCAAGTAAAGATCCAATTGCTCTAGTGTTCTGGAATAAAACAAAAACTATAGCAAGTCCTCCAAGGATATATGTCATCTTCATAAGATTTGTTCTACTAATTTCTCTCTCACTTAAATCCATGAAACTTGAAACTAACATTGAATTGAAAAAAATTGCAACTATCAATGATGATCCTAAAATTGCAGAGAGTGTAATAGGGAAGTATATCATAAATTCACCAAGAGTTCCAGGCCAAGTGCCTAAAGGAATAAATGCAGCAATAGTAGTAGCAGTAGAAACAATAATAGGAAGGGCAACTTCACCAATACCTAATTTTGCAGCTTGAACTCTTGACATACCCTCTTTAGACATTAATCTATATATGTTCTCTACAACAACGATACCATTATCTACTAAAAGACCAAGACCCATTACAAGTCCAAATAAAACCATCCTATTTAAAGTAAAACCAAAAGCAGATAAGATTACCAATGACATGAACATGGACATTGGAATTGCAAACCCAACAAAAAGTGCGTTTCTAAGACCAAGAAAAAATGTTAGAACAGTAACAACTAGTATTATTCCAAAGATTAAATTATTCATTAAGTCATTAACTGAATTAATTGTATACTCAGATTGATCATTTTGAATAACTACATCTAAATTTTCAGGTAAAAAATTCTCTTTTGCATCTTTAATAATCTCTTGAATTGAATTTGATGCAAAAATTGCATTTTCCCCACCTCTTTTAATAACCTCAAGCATAACTGTCTTTTGGTCAAATGATCGAGTAAATGAAGTTGCTTCTTTCTCTTTAAAACTAACTGATGCAACATCTTCTAGATAAACTGGACCATCATCCCTCTTAACTATAAGCCTATTTAATTGCGAAGGATCAGATACTTCTCCAATTATTTTTACATTCCTTCTTTGTCCATCTGAAATTAAACTACCAGCTGAAATAGTAATATTTTCTTGAGATATTGCATCTATGATATTACCAAAACTTGTTTTAGTAGCCTTCATTTTATAAGGATTTACAGCAATTTCAACTTCAAAGTCTTGTATACCTCTTACCTCTACAGTCTTAACTTGAGGTAGCCTTTCAATTCTTGTATCTAGATATTCTGCATATTCTTTTAGCTCTTCAACTGTATAATTACCAACTAGACTTATGTTTAATACAGGGAATCTCTCCGCTATATCAAATTCAAAAATATTTGGATCAACTTTAGCATTATTAAAAGTTGGCCAATCGTCACCTACAGTTACATTATCTACTAAATCTTTTACTCTTAGCCTTGCAACTTCAGTAGGTATGTCATCATCAAATTCAATATTTATAATTGATATACCTTCACTTGAAGTTGATTCAATCTCAATAAGTCCAATAACACCTTTAATTTCTTGTTCTAATGGATCTGTTATTAACTTTTCAATTTCTTCAGCATTGTTTCCAGGATAAATAGTTGTTACAAAAATATTTGAGGAATTAATTTCTGGGAATAACTCTCTTGGCATGGTTTTATATGCGGTAATACCTGAGACTAAAAAAATTGTCATTAAAACATAAATAATAGTCTTATTATTTATTGCCCAGCTTGAGAGAAAAAACTCTTTATTTTTTTTATCCATTTTAATCTATAAGTTTTACTCTTTGAGAATCCTCTACACTATAAGCTCCTTCTAAAACAACTATATCCCCTATATTAAGACCTTGTGTAACTTCAACATCATCTTCACTTTTATTTCCAAGTGTAATAAATTTTTTAGAAGTTAAATAAACTCCCTCTTTGTTATCTTTAGACATCACGTATACAAAATTTTTACCAAGAGCATCTTCTCTAACTATTCTAAGTGGAATTACTATTGCATCATCTTTTTTATATATGTTAATTTTGATTTTTGCATCGAGGTTTTGCTTAATTCTATTATCAAAATTTTCTACAGGTACTTCAATTCTAAATGTTCTACTATTAGGATTTATAAAGTTACCTGTCTGATTAACTGATGATTTATACTCCATATTTAAAAGGGGTATTTGAACAATTGCTTCAGTGCCCTCAGTAATAAATGAGATATATTTTTCAGAAACGAAGGACTCAGCATAAATTATGTCAAGATTTACCAGTCTAAGAATTTGAGAAACACCAGGTATTAAGTTAGATCCAACATTAGAAATAATTTCATCTATTTTTCCATCAAATGGAGCATATATTTTTGTTTTTGAAAGTCTATCTTTCATTTGTGCAACCATTTTTTTACTTGCTTCATAATCTGTTTTACTCTTTAAAAATTGAATTTCAGAGCCAATATTATTGTCCCATAATCTTTGTGTTCTTTCAAAATTCTCTTTAGTAAACTCTGACTGTATAACCATCTGTTCATATTGTTCATTAAGACCAGAATCATTGATTTCTGCCAAAAGCTGTCCTTTTTTTACCTCTTGACCCTCACTTACAAAAACTTTTTCTAGTGTTCCTTGAAATTCTGAAAGTATTAAAACGTTTTTTCTAGTTTTAAGATTTGCTTGTGCCTCAATGTAAGTATTAAAATTAGTTTGTTTAATTTCATATTTTGATACAAGCGTAAGCCTTTCATTTTCATCTAAAAATGAGATTCCTTTGTTTATTTCGTTAAGTTCTACTGTCATTGTATTCATTGCATCAACATATTCTTTCTTTCGTTTTTTAAGCTCCTCTATATCTCCTGATTCAATTAATGATTCGATTGATGTATTTCTAGAAGAGTTACATGCACTTATTATTATGATTAGTAAAAGGGTATAAATTTTATTCATGATTAATTGTTATATAATGTTTCTAACTCTGTTTTGACTGAGATAATCTCTAAAACTGAATTCAAATATTTTTGTTGAGAATCTAATAATTGGAGCTGAGCTTGTCTAAGTTCAAAAGAATTTACTATGCCTTCAAAGAACTTTATAGAGTTCTTATCTTCAATAGACATTGATAATCTCATATTCTTTTCATTAACACTAAGAGATTGAATAGCTAGCTGATACTCGTTTAATTTTTGTTGGACCTCTGCGCGTTTTTTTTCTTTTTGTTCCTCGAGATTTGTTGCTGCCTTATCCATTGCAATTTTAGCTTTTTGAGATGAGACATTTAATTTATTTGCATTTGTAAGTGGAAGTTCAAACTTTACTCCAAAAACTGATGATCCAAACCAATTCTGTGTTTTGCTGGTAAAGTCAAATTCATTATTGTATCCTATGTAGGTTCCACTTATAAATCCAGAAAGTTTTGGGAGTTGCTTTGATTTTTCTAGCTTATACTCTATTCTTTTAGTATCAAATAAATTTTGAGAAATCTTTACGTCAATATTTTTATCAGCATTAAAACCATCTATTGAATTTGAAAAAATAATATTTTCTCGAATAAAATCATCAATTGAGGTTGTAAGCATTAATTCATCTTCAAGATTGATGCCTAAAATCAATTTCAATAAATTGAGCTGGTTTTCCTTTGTTTTTTTTGTTTGAAGAAGTGAAAGCTCAGCTTGGGCGAGAGTTATTTTAATCTGCTCAACATTTTCAACCTCTTCAAATCCATTTTCGTAAAGTTTAGTTACTTCAAATAAATCTCTCTTAAAATTTTCTAAATTATTCTCTAATAATATTATTCCCTCGTTAAGAGTCACTACTAGACTGTAAAGCTTTATAATAGACTCTCTTATTTGCAGAAAAGTCTTTTCATAAAAGTTTTCTGAACCAGATAAATAAATCTGACTATACTCAAGTCCAACAAGCCATGAACCATCAAAAAGTAGTTGCTCCATTCTAACTGAGCCAATTGCAGATTGCTCAGTTCCAAATTGAATCTCTGAGAAATCTCCTTTATTGCCCCCAAAAAATTCAGCTGGTATAAGTGATGTTTGGAGTTCAAGGTTATTTAAATAATTTAATTCTAATGAAACATTTGGTAGTCCAATTGCAATAGTTTTCCACCTTTCCTTAAACGCCATTTGAATCTCTCTTTCAGCATTTTTTAAATTTCTATTATTTTCAATACCGTATTCCACTGCCTCATCTAAACTTAGACTTAGTATGTCATCTTGAGCAAATACTGTAGAACTAAAAAATATTATTAATAATAATTTTCTCATTTTTTTATCATTTGAATTATCCAAGCTGGAATTAATTTTTTTCTTTTAGTCATCATTATGTTAAAATCCTTTTTAGAAAGATTTTCAATCTTCATAATTATTGGACTACACATAAATGGAAAAACAATTATACTTAAAACATTAGTTACAAAATGAATGGGATCAACCTTTATGTAAATACCCTTTTTTACACCCTCTTGATATTGAGCTACAAAGTTTGACGTCATTATCATTTTTGTTGTAGGCATTTTTAAGAAAGATGTAGGATTATTTTTTAATTCATTTAAAACAAAAGTTGGAAGTAAAGGCTCAGCAATAATCATATCGATATATTTTTCAGAACACAGTTTTAGTTTTTGTTCAAGTGAAGTCTTCTCATCATTATAAACTTCAACCATTTTACTGAGAAATTCATACAAGGTCTCAAACATTATAATTTCAAATAGCTTTCTTTTACTTCTGAAATAATAATTTAACATTGCAAGGTTAATATCTGATTCTCGAGCAATATCCCTGGTTGTAGTTGCACTATATCCTTTTTTTAAAAAAAGTGATTTAGCAGCATCCTTAATTTTAATTTCTGTATCGGAATAATTGTTTTTCACAATACTAAATTTGTGCTGCAAAATAAAATTAATCACATGAATTAAACAAATGATTAATAAAAAATTAACAATTAATTAAATAGTATATTTATTGTTTTTAATTAATGAAAAATTTAATTACAAATTTTGAAAGTTTTCTAAAGTCAGAATTGATTTATTCTGATCCTACAAATCTTTATCAGCCAGTTAAATACATTCTTGAATCTGGAGGTAAAAGGTTAAGGCCTCTAATTACAATGAATATCTGTGATATTTTGTCAAATGATTCAATAAAAGCTCTGCCTGCATCTGCTTCTCTTGAGATATTTCACAATTTTACTTTGGCCCATGATGATATTATGGATAACTCATTAATGAGAAGAGGTAGAGAAACTCTACACTCTAAATGGAACATAAATACAGGAATTTTATCAGGAGATGTAATGCTTATAATCTCTTATGAGTTTCTAAAAAAATATGATGATCTGATTTATATAGAATTGTCTAAACAACTTATAGAAACTTCTAGACTTTTATGTGAGGGGCAGCAATATGATATTGACTTTTCTAGTCAAGATATCGTAGCTGAAGATAAATATTTTAAAATGATTCAAAATAAAACTGCTGAATTAATTGCTTGTTCATACAAATTTGGTGGTATTGTTTCAAATACAAAAGATATAAATAAACAAATATTGTATGAAATAGGATTGAATCTTGGAATTGCATTTCAGTTAGAGGACGATTTACTAGATTGTTTTGGAGATGAAAAAAAATTTGGAAAAAGAATTGGGGGAGATATTATTGAGAAAAAAAAGACATTACTTTACATTAATACGATTCAAAATTTAAGTAAAAATCAGAGAATAGAATTTGAAAAAACATTTTACTCAGATGAGTTAAATGAAAAGTCAAAGATTAATTTAATTAAAAATTTCTATCAAGATTCCGGATCTGTAGATTATCTAAAACAAAAAGTTAAAGAATATTCAGATAAAGCTTCTTATAATATTAGTCAACTAGATTTAGACACAGACAAGAAGAATCAAATACTTAATTTCTCAAGAAATCTTTTAGATAGACAGATCTAACTCTTTTAATTAAAGATTTAACAAAAGTCACAATGTCTACTGATATAAAAATTCTAATCTCTTCAAAAATATTAGTTTTTTCACTAAGAAATTTAAATAGTAAAAGTGGGTCATTATTTCTAAAAAGATCAGAAAAAACCCTACTTCCTCTTCCTTTTGAATCAACAAGAACATCTAAAAATAACACATCATAATACCAAAATCTATTTTTAAATTTTAGTTTTGATAAAGGCTTATCTTCTTTAAGAAATTTAAGAATAATCTCAATTTTTTCAATTGAGTTTTTAATAGTATATCCAGTGCTGGGTTTTGTCCAACCACCAGAAGTTCCAATTTTTATAAAATTGTCAGTATTTGCATTAAAAAAAGGATAACAGGTCATTGGAATCACCCCCTTTTCTATTTCAGTTATTTTATATTTTTTAATACCCTCTAAATCAAGATACTTTTTAATCTCTTTTTCATAATCTGAATTCTTCATGATTTCACCCCCAAAAAAAGTATATTCGAAGAGAGCACTTTTTTTAGAAAAAGGTAGTACATACATGAACCTAATTTCTTGATGTTGATCAATACTAAAATCCATAAATCTTATTTTTTCTTCATCAAAAAAATCTTCTTGGGTTTCAATTGTCCATCCAAGAAAGTGCTGCTTTATTAGTGGGTACTTCTTAAATTCAAATTCATCTGGATTATAAATACTTGAAAAAGCTATTGAGCATTGAAAATTTCCTTTATCAGTTTGAATATAATTTAGACCAGATTCCTTAATAATATCCGTAACAACTGCATTTAAATAAGTAAAATTTGAAGCTCTATCGATCTTTCTTTTCGTAAATGAATAGAATTCATCAGATCTAACCATTTTATATTTATATGGTTTAAGACTAAAAGAGTTACTAAATTCCAAGTCTCTAAATTCAGCTTTCCCCCATGATTTAAAAACTATTTTGTCTAGAATGTTTTTTTGATTATCCCAAAAACTAAATGTTTTATCATTATTAATTTTTTTCTCTTTTTCAATAACTAGAACTCTTTTATTATCAAAAAAACTATCGGAAATTAATAAATTGGAAAGAAGGAGACCAGTAGCACCACCACCACAAATTATATAATCATATTTTTCATCAATTTTCATTGGTTATGGTAGGTCTTATATTTATTTTTGTAGATAAATTAAAGAAACAATATACAAATATGGATCAAATAATTGAATATTTCTCAAACCTAGATCCAGTATTGGGAGCATTGTATGCAACCTTATTTACCTGGGGTCTAACTGCACTTGGAGCTTCTTTAGTATTTCTTTTTAAATCAATGAGTAGAGCGACTTTGGATGGCATGTTAGGTTTCACTGGTGGTGTAATGGTTGCAGCTAGTTTTTGGAGTCTTTTGTCTCCAGCAATTGAAATGAGTGCAGGCGAAGGCTTTATCAAGGTTATGCCATCTGCAATTGGATTTGGTTTAGGAGCATTATTCATATTTGCATTTGATAAAATATTACCTCATTTACATATTAATTTTAAACAAGAAGAAGCTGAGGGTATTAAAACTCCATGGAGAAGGACAACCCTTCTAACTCTTGCGATTACTTTACATAATATACCAGAGGGACTTGCTGTAGGTGTTTTATTTGGTGGGGTAGCTGCTGGAATTCCTGAAGCATCTGTTGCTGGTGCTGTTGTTCTTGCTTTTGGTATTGGACTTCAGAACTTTCCCGAAGGAATAGCCGTAGCAATGCCTCTAAGAAGGGCAGGTTTGAGTAAATTTAAAAGCTTCTGGTATGGTCAGCTTTCTGCTATTGTGGAGCCGATAGCTGGAGTTATTGGAGCACTTGCAGTAACTTTCTTTACACCTATTTTACCTTATGCATTATCATTTGCAGCAGGAGCTATGATATTTGTTGTAGTTGAAGAGGTCATTCCTGAGACTCAGCTTGATAAATACACTGATATTGCAACTTTAGGATTTATAGGTGGATTTATAGTAATGATGATCCTTGATGTAGCATTGGGTTAATCTCTATTTCTAAAAGAATCCCAGCCTGAGCTACTAAGATTTATTTTTTGACCCAAACTAGTGATCATACAATTATCATTTTTTTTATTTAAACATGATCCAATAATTGACAAGAAGTCAGAATTTTCAATTTTTTTCTTAAATCTTTTGGGAACAGTAAATAATAATTCATAGTCTTCTCCTCCATTAAGAGCAGCAATTGTTGGACTAATTTTAAACTCATCACATACTCTCTTGGTCTCCTCTGAAATAGGTATTTTATCTTCATATATATGAAAAGATAAACCTGAATTATCAGAGAGATGATTAATTTCTGACGAAAGACCATCACTTATGTCTATCATTGAGGTTGGATTTATATTTAGTTCTTTTAGATGGTTTATAATATCTAATCTTGCTTCTGGCTTTAGCTGTCTTTCTATACAATAACTATAATTAGAAAGATCTGGTTGAGATTTAGGATTAACCTCAAAAACTTTTTTCTCTCTTTCAAGTACTTGGAGTCCCATATATGCAGACCCTAGGTCACCTGAAACTACAAGTAAATCTTCTTCTTTAAAGCCTTTTCTTAGTGTAAACTTATTACTCTCCGTATTACCAATACATGTAACAGATATCATTAATCCTTTATTAGTAGAAGTTGTATCACCACCAATTAAGTCAACTCCATAAAATGAGCATGCAAGTTTTATGCCCTCATACAGTTCCTCTAAAGCATCAATTTTAAATCTGTTTGAAACAGCAATAGAAACTAATACCTGTGATGGTTTTACATTCATTGAAATTACATCAGAGATATTTACTACAACACTCTTGTAACCAAGATGTTTTAAAGGAACATAAGATAAATCAAAATGAACACCTTCAACCAAAATATCTTGAGATATTGCTATGTTGGTTTTATCAAAACATAAAATTGCTGCATCATCACCAATATCAACTTTTGTAGAATTATTCTTGTTTTTAAAAGATTTTGTTATCCTTTTAATAAGCTCTATTTCACTGATACTTTGAACATCATCTGAAGTATCTTCTTCTTTATCATCCATAGTTCAAAATTAACTCAAATGAATCATTTATTTTACTTATGAATTATAACATAATTATGGATTTATTAACACTCAGAAATATTCCATAAACCCTTATTTAATTGTATATTTGCAAAAAGTTATCAAGGATTTTTTTTTATGGCGTACACGGAAGAAGAATTAAAAAAACAGCTTGAAACCAAAGAGTATGAATATGGTTTTTACACAGAGATAGACTCTGAAACATTCCCTGTAGGTTTAAATGAAGAAGTTGTGAAAGCAATTTCAAAGAAAAAAAATGAACCAAAATGGATGACTGATTGGAGATTAGATGCATACTCAACATGGAAATCTATGGCTGAACCTAACTGGCATAATTTAAAGTATGCAAAGCCTAACTTTCAAGATATTTCTTATTACTCAGCACCAAAAAAGAAGCCAGATTTAAAATCTCTTGATGAAGTTGACCCTGAGTTATTAAAGACATTTGATAAATTAGGTATATCTCTGGATGAACAAAAAAAGCTTAGTGGTGTTGCAATGGATGTTGTTGTTGATTCTGTTTCGGTTGCTACCTCTTTCAAGGATACACTAGAGCAGAAAGGAATTATATTTTGCTCAATTTCTGAAGCTATTCAAAATCATCCTGAATTAGTAAGAAAATACATTGGTACAGTTGTTCCAAAGAAAGATAACTATTATGCTGCATTAAACTCTGCAGTTTTCTCTGACGGCTCTTTTTGTTACATTCCCAAAGGTGTAAAATGCCCTATGGAATTATCAACTTATTTTAGAATAAATCAGGCAGGTACTGGACAATTTGAAAGAACACTTGTAATAGCGGATAAATCAAGCTATGTCAGTTATCTTGAGGGTTGCACAGCTCCCTCAAGAGATGAAAATCAGCTTCACGCTGCTGTTGTAGAATTAATTGCTTTAGATGATGCTGAGATAAAATATTCAACAGTTCAAAACTGGTTTCCTGGAGATAAAAAAGGAAAAGGAGGAGTCTATAATTTTGTTACAAAAAGAGGTGTGTGTCATGAAAGGTCAAAAATATCTTGGACTCAAGTTGAAACCGGGTCTGCTGTTACATGGAAATACCCATCTTGTATTTTAAAAGGGAATCATTCAATTGGTGAATTCTATTCTATTGCTGTTACAAACAATTTTCAGCAAGCAGATACAGGAACTAAAATGATACATATTGGCAAAAACACCAAAAGCACAATTATTTCTAAAGGTATTTCTGCTGGAAAATCTCAAAATAGCTATAGAGGACTTGTACAAATATCACCCCTTGCTAAAAATGCCAGAAACTTTTCACAGTGTGATTCTTTATTAATGGGAAATGAATGTGGAGCTCACACATTTCCATATATTGAAGTTCAAAATAAAACTGCTCAAATTGAGCATGAAGCTACAACTAGTAAAATAGGTGAGGACCAAATATTTTATTGTAATCAAAGGGGAATCGATACAGAAAAAGCTATTGCATTAATAGTTAATGGCTTTAGCAAAGAAGTTCTAAATAAATTACCCATGGAATTTGCCGTTGAAGCACAAAAATTATTAGAAATCTCTCTTGAGGGATCAGTCGGATAAAATTAAGATATGTTAGAAATAAATAATTTACATTGTAAAATAGAAGGTAGATCAATTTTAAAGGGGATAAACCTGAAAATTAATAAAGGTGAAATTCATGCAATTATGGGTCCTAACGGTTCTGGTAAAAGCACACTTGCAAATGTTATCTCAGGACACGAAGATTACGAAATCACTAAAGGAAATATTTTCTTTAAAGGTCAAGAAATTAATGAATTTAGTCCAGAGGAGAGAGCACATGAAGGAGTATTTATGTCATTTCAATATCCTGTAGAGATTCCAGGAGTTACGGTAACTAATTTTATAAAAACTGCTATCAATGAATCAAGAAAATCAAAAGGTTTAGACGAAATGCCTTCTAGTGAAATGCTGAAAAAGATTAGAGAAAAGGCAGCTTTACTTCAAATAGACTCAAACTTTTTATCAAGATCTCTTAATGATGGCTTCTCTGGTGGAGAAAAGAAAAGAAATGAAATTTTTCAAATGGCTATGATGGAACCTGAATTAGCTGTTCTTGATGAGACAGATTCTGGTTTAGACATTGATGCTCTTAAGATAGTAGCTAATGGAGTTATTAAGTGCAGTAATGAAAATAATTCTGTTCTAGTAATTACCCATTATCAAAGGCTACTTGATTACATTGTTCCAGATTTTGTTCATGTAGTGATGGATGGTAAAGTTGTAAAATCTGGAGACAAAGACCTTGCAAAAAAAATTGAAGAAATAGGATACGATTGGTTAAAAAATGAGAAGTCATAACATGAACTTTCAAGAAAAATTATTGGACTCCTTTATTGCTTTTGAACAAGATATTGATTTGCTAAATCCAATTCACAAATACAGAAAGGATGCATTAAAAAGATTTGAAGATTTAGGCTTTCCTTCAAAAAAGGATGAATCTTGGAAGTATACCTCTCTTAAACCTTTAGTTCAAAAGGACTATAATTTATATCCAAAATCTAATATTCATATTGAATTAAAAGATGTTAAAAAATATTTTCTTAATGATATTGACTCATTTAAAATTGTATTTATAGATGGAGTATACAGTCCATTCCTTTCAAAAACTACTCATGATGGTGTGGATATATGTGTTCTTTCAGCTGCATTATCAAAAGACAAATACAAAAAAAGAATTAAGAAATATTTTAACAAAGTAGTACCAAGTTCAGAAAGCTTAGCATCATTAAATACTTCTTACACAAAAGAAGGCGCTTATGTTTATATTCCAGAATCTATATCTCCTGAAGATCCAGTTCAAATAATGCATTTTTCAACGGGAAATCAAAATTCAATATGGCTACAACCTAGAAATTTAATAATCGCTGACAAAGGATCTAAAGTTGAAATTATTGAAAGACACCAAAGTCTTAAAGATCATTCAGTTGTAACAAATAGCCTAACTGAAATTTACGCTGAAAAAAATGCTTTCATAGATTACTACAAGATTCAAAATGACTTGAATACTTCTTGCTTAATTGATAATACTTTTATCAGTCAAGAGAGAGATAGCAATGTAAGTGTTCATACTTTCTCCTTTGGGGGTAAACTAACAAGAAACAATCTTAATTTTTATCATAAGGGTGAAAATATTAATTCAACATTAAAGGGTATTACCATTTTAGAGGAGAATCAACATGTTGATCATAATACACTTGTTTATCACGCACAACCAAATTGTGAAAGTCATCAAGATTATAAAGGAATTTTTTCTGATAGGTCTGTAGGAGTATTTAATGGCAAAATTATTGTAGATAAAATTGCTCAAAAAACCAATGCTTTCCAACAGAACAATAATATTCTTATAGATAATAAATCAAAAGTAAACACAAAACCTCAACTAGAAATTTTTGCTGATGATGTAAAATGTTCTCATGGTTGTACAGTTGGACAGCTTAATAAGGAAGCGCTTTTCTATCTAAAGACAAGAGGAATTCCAGAAAAAGAAGCTAAAGCACTACTTACATATGCTTTTGCAAATAATGTACTTGAGAGTGTAAAAATTCCTAATCTTAAAAAAAGAATTAATTCGTTAATTGCGAAAAAATTAGGAGTCAATCTAGGATTCGATTTATAATGTTTGATGTTTACAAAATAAGAGAAGATTTCCCTATTCTAGGTCGTAAAGTCAATAATACCGATTTAGTTTACTTTGATAATGCTGCAACTTCTCAGACTCCAAATCAGGTTATAGATTCGATCTCTAATTATTATAAAAAATATAATTCAAATATTCATAGAGGTCTTCACTCTCTAAGTGCTGAAGCTACTAGCCAATATGAAGAGTCAAGATCAAAAGTAAGAGAGCACTTTGGTATTTCTCAAAACCATGAAGTCATTTTTACATCAGGAACAACTCATGGTATAAATATTATATCATCTGGACTTCAAAGCTTTTTAACTAAAAAAGATGAGATTATTGTTTCTGCAATGGAGCATCACTCAAATATTGTCCCATGGCAAATGCTTTGTGAAAAAACGGGTACAAATTTAAAAGTTATTCCTATAAATAATGACGGTACGTTAAATATAGAAGAATATAAATCTATGCTAAATCCTAATGTTAAGTTTGTTTTTGTAAATCATGTATCTAACACTTTAGGAACAATTAACCCAATTGAACAAATTATAGAATTAGCCCACAAGAATAAATCAAAAGTACTAATTGATGGAGCTCAAGGGGCAGCTCATTTAAAGATTAATCTTATGGAATTGAATGTGGACTATTATGTTGCTTCAGCTCATAAACTTTGTGGTCCAACTGGAGTAGGATTTCTTTACGGGAAATCTGAACTTTTAAAATCGCTTCCTGCTTATCAGGGTGGAGGTGAAATGATTTCAAATGTAACTTTTGAAAAAACTGAATATGCTGATTTACCTCATAAGTTTGAAGCAGGTACACCCAATATTGCAGGTGTAATTGCTTTTGGAACAGCCCTTGATTATATGAATTCAATTGGATTTGATAATATCGAAAACTATGAAAAAGAACTTTTAGAATATGCTACTGAAAAACTAAAAAAGATTGATGGAGTCAAAATATATGGAGATAACAAACAAAAAATTTCAGTTATATCATTTAATATTGGGAATCATCATCCATCTGATATTGGTTCAATTCTTGATCAGTTTGGAATCGCTGTGAGAACTGGTCAACATTGTACTCAACCAATAATGGATTTCTATAAAATACCTGGTACTGTTCGAGCATCTTTTTCATTTTATAATACAAAAAGTGAAATTGATTTATTCATTGACGCTTTATTAAAAGCCTCGAAAATGTTGGGATAATTCATTATTTTTAAATGTGCAAACAATACAGCAAATACAGAATGAAATTATTGATGAATTTGAATTTTTTGATGATTGGTCTGAAAAATATCAATACTTAATTGATTTAGGAAAGAATCTTCCCAAATTTGATAATAAGTATAGAATAGACTCAAATCTAATAAAAGGATGTCAAAGTAAGGTATGGATAAATTCATCGTTTAATAATAACATAGTTATATTTGAAGCGGATAGTGATGCTATTATTTCAAAAGGAATTATTTCTCTTTTAATTAGAGTCTTCTCTGGTCATAAACCAGAAGATATTTTAGAAGCAAAGATTGACTTCATTGAAAAAATAGGATTACATAACCATCTATCACAAACTAGAGCAAATGGTTTACTAGCTATGATAAAACAAATTAAAATATATGCTTTAGCATATCAGTCTAAAAAATAGAATATGTCAAATAATAAAATGAATTCACAAGATCTTGGCGAAAAAATTGTAAAAGAATTAAAATCAATCTTTGACCCTGAAATTCCAGTAGATATATATGAGCTAGGATTAATTTATGATGTTTTTGTAAACGAAGATAATGAAGTAAAAATCCTAATGACTTTAACAACTCCAAATTGTCCAGTTGCAGAAACTTTACCCCAAGAAGTTGAAGAGAAGATTAAATCTATTGATGAGGTTAAAACAGCCGAAGTTGAGATCACCTTTGATCCACCTTGGACTAAAGATCTAATGAGCGAAGAAGCAAAACTAGAACTAGGATTTTTGTAGGAATTAATGAAAAAAAATTTATTCATTTTATTTCTTGTTATAAATGTAAATCTTTTTTCACAAGAATCAATAAATAAAGATTCACTCTGGAATACAAGAGGAAATGTTGCCTTTTTATTAAATCAAACTGGATTTAGTAATTGGGTTGGAGGTGGAACAAATAATTTTTCTGGAACGATAAAGTTTGACTATGAATGGGAATATAGAAATATTGGATGGGATTGGCTAACCAACCTAGAATCTGCTTACGGTTTAGCAAAGTTTAAAAATGCTCCATTTGCTAGAAAAATTGATGATAGAATTTTATTACAATCAATTATTGGTAAAGAGTTTACAAAGAATTTATCATTTTCTGCTTTTTTTAATTTTACATCTCAAATAGGCAGAGGTTACAAATACATAAAAGATTCTGAGAATAATGAAATAAGAGAACTAACTACTCAAGCCTTATCTCCGGCATATTTTCAATTAGGATCTGGTTTTTTATGGAAAAAAAGTGAAAAATTGTGGCTTAATTATTCCCCAATAGCATCAAGATTAATCATGGTTAGTAAAAGGTTTACCGAAAATTTGAGAGATAATCAAAAATATTTTGGTGTTGAAAAAAGCAAGTCTTCAAGATATGAGTTGGGAGCAAATTTGACATTTCATTCCGAGGGATTACTCTTTGAGAATATAAACTACAAGCAGGATTTAAAGCTTTTCTCAAATTATTTAGAAGATGCCTCAAACATTGACCTTGATTATCTTGTTCAAATTGATTTTGATATTAACCCACTGTTATCTACACAATTAATTTTTCAATTAATATATGATGATAATGCAATATCTAGACTACAGGTTAGAGAAGTATTTGGAGTAGGAGCTCAACTAAAATTAAATTAGTTTGACTTCTAAACTAAACATTTTAATTATTACTTACTATTGGCCACCATCAGGTGGATCAGGTGTTCAGAGATGGATGTATTTTTCAAAGTATTTAAAAGAAATGGGGCATAATCCTATTGTTATTACAGTAGATGAAAAATACGCATCATACAATCAAAAGGATTACTCTCTATTAAAAGAAATAGATAATATTGAAACATACAAAACAAAAAGTTTTGATCTTCTAAAACTATACTCATTTATAAAATCTGGAAATACAACAAAAAGTATACCTCAATCATATATTCCAAATAAGTCATTCTTTGATAAGTTTACATCATTTTTAAGACTTAATTTCTTCATTCCTGATTCAAGAGTTGGCTGGAATCAATATGCATATAATAAAGCTATTAATATAATTAGAAATAAAAACATTGATTGTCTAATAACAACTGGTCCCCCTCATTCAACTCACTTAATAGGACTAAAAATTCATAATAAATATAAATTCAAATGGATAGTTGACTTAAGAGATCCGTGGACTGAAATATTTTACTTAAAAAATAGATTTAGATTTAATTTTTCAAGACAAAAGAACAAAAAACTTGAATCAGAAGTTTTAGAAAATTCTGATGCAATTATTACTACAGTTGGAGAGAAATATCATAAAATTTTATCTGATAAAGTGTCTAATAAAGAAAAAATTTTTAAGATTTATAATGGGTTTGATAAATCAGTTTATGAGAAAATTAGTATTGATAAAACAAATCATTTTAATATTGTTTTTACAGGTGTTTTATCAAAAAATCATAATTATAAAGTCTTCAGGGATGCAATTGAAGTATTAAGTCCAAAAAAAAATGGACTTAGGATAAAGTTAATTTTAGCTGGCAAAATTGATGTGGATTTAAAAAATATTTTTTCTAAAAATATTGAAATAGATTACAAAGGATATGTAAATCATGAAACAGCAATTAGGTTAATAAAATCATCTCATTTACTTGTTAATTTCATGTATGAAAATACTGAGGAAACAGATATGGTGTCAGGAAAACTTATAGAGTATATTGCAAGTGGAACACCAATTATTAATTTTTCAAACTCTGGGAAGGAGTCTGAAAATGTTTTAAAGCTTTCAAAAAAGTCATTTAATGCAGATTCTTCTTCTGAAAAGAAAGTTGTAAAATTTATTACTGATGAATATAATGACTGGATAGCAGGAGATTACAAAAAGAGCGCTGTAGATAACATTGACTATTTATCAAGAGAGAGTCTAACAAAGAAACTACTTGACATAATTAATAAAATTAACTCTTAGAATTTAAAAAACTGATTACTTCCTTTGGTACAAGATGATCTATTTTCTGGTCTTCTTTCAATAGGTATCTAATGTGGCTACTTGAAATTTTAATTTTTGGTGCATCAACTAATTTTATGTTACTATTTTTTAATATTTCATCAGGAATTTTATGTTCAGTATCTCTAGGGTAAACATAAACTTCAGCAATTTCTATAATTTCTTCATAATCTTTCCATTTATTAAACCCTACTAAGTTATCCTCTCCAATTAAAAGGATAAGGTTGTTGTATTCATGTCTTTTCTTAAACTCCTTTAATGTGTCAATTGTGAAATTAGGCCTAGACATTTTAAATTCAATATCAGAAACCTTTACATTTTTGAAGCTTTTAAAAACAGTTTTAGCTAGTTCAAGTCTTTCAATATCATTAATAAAAGCATCCTCAATTTTAAATGGACTTTGAGGGCTAATCACTACAAGGACTTCATCTAATTCTGGCAGTTCTGAAAAATACTTTGCTAATGTAACATGACCATTATGAATTGGGTTGAAAGTTCCAAGATACAAACCTACATTACTCATTCTCTATAAATTCATTTACAAGATTTGATGCTATTTTTTTTGATTCTTCAAGGTCATTATTAATTATGATTTTATCAAATTTTGATGCATAATCTAGCTCTAATTCAGCTTTGTTAATCCTCCTATTAATTTCATCATTTGAAATATCTCCTCTTGAAACTAATCTTTTCTTCAAAGTATCAATACTTGGTGGCATAACAAAAATAGATAATGTATTATCAGGATACATTTTTTTAATATTAAAACCTCCTACAACATCAATGTCAAAAAGTGCTATTTCATTATTTGCCCATATATTTTCAACTTCAGATTTAAGAGTTCCATAATGAACACCTCCATAAACTTCTTCAAATTCAATAAACTCATTGTTCTCAATTTTTTTTTTGAACTCGGTATTTGATAAAAAGTGATAATCAAGCCCATCTTTTTCGTTCCCTCTAGGTGATCTGGATGTAGCAGATATTGAAAAATTTGTATTACTAAATTGAGATAAAATATGTTTCACAAGCGTAGTTTTTCCTGCTCCTGAAGGAGCTGAAAAAACAATAAGCTTATTTCTATTCATCTATAGTTTGTTATGAGGATAATATTTTGGAATTCTAGATATTAATATAATTTTCTTATTTTGATATTTCTAAACCTTACGTCACTTCCGTGGTCTTGAAGACCAATTTTACCTGATTTAAAAGCACCAAAAGCTAAAAATTCTTCGTTTGACCCAGCCTTTTTTGTGTAGTACTCTTTATACCTAAACTTAGACTTTGAAACAAGATTATCCCATTCAGGGCCAGATAGAGGAAATGAAAAAGCAAATTGACCATTTAATTTTACTGTACCTATATTATTCTTATGATCGATTGTTAAAATTAAATGATTCCACTCTCCGTGGTTCTTTACTTGAAGGGCTTTGTTTTCTGTGCTAACTAAATCATATAAAGATGGACTTTTATGAAGTTTAGTTGAGGTCAAGAAATTTTTATTGTCTAACACTTGTATTTCGGGGCCAGTCTTAAATGCTTCGTCGAAATCGGGAAGTTCTTGAACACCATAAAATATTCCACTATTCCCACCCTTTGATATGTTCCATTCAATGGATAGTTCAAAATTTGAATATTCATTATCAGTGACAATGTCCTGTTTGCTATCTCTGTTATTTGTAAAAACAAGTTCACCATTACTAATTGACCATTGACTACCTATAGACTCACCATTATATTGGTGCCATCCATTAAAAGACTTTCCATCAAATATATATGTCCATTCACTATTTTGAGAAAAACAAAAACTTGAAATTAATATAAGAGTTGTAATGAATAATTTTTTCATGACTATAAACCTAATATATTTTTTAAATCTTCTTCATTAGTATCACCACCAGCAAAATCATCAAATTTTTTGTTGGTACAATTTATAATTAAGTCATTTATAAATTTTGAACCTTCTATGGCTCCTTGTTCAGGACTTTTGATACAACATTCCCACTCCATTACTGCCCAAACATCACATCTGTATTGTGTTAGTTTTGAAAATATGGTTTTAAAATCAATCTGCCCATCTCCCAAAGATCTATATCTACCTGCTCTATCAGCCCAATCTAAATATCCACCAAATGCTCCTTTTTTACCTGTTGGATTAAATTCAGCATCTTTAACGTGAAATGATTTTATAAATTCATGATAATGGTCAATATATGTTATATAGTCAAGTTGTTGAAGAATAAAATGACTTGGGTCATATAGTATGTTTACTCTCTTGTGATTTTTAGTTGCTTTAAGAAATCTTTCAAAAGTAATTCCATCATGAAGATCTTCTCCAGGATGAATTTCATAACAAACATCGACTCCATTCTCATCAAAAACATCTAGAATTGGAAGCCATCTTTTTGCAAGCTCTTCAAATCCCATTTCAACTAATCCTTTAGGAGCCTGGGGCCAAGGATGCCAAGTATGCCACAATAATGCACCTGAAAAAGTAGCATGTGCTTTTAAGCTAAGTCTTCTACTAGCAACTGCTGCCTTTTTCACAGTGTCAATTGCCCACTTGGTTCTTTCTTTTGGATTCTTCTTTAGTTTATCAGGTGCAAAATTATCAAACATCAGATCATATGAGGGATGAACTGCTACTAATTGACCTTGAAGATGGGTTGATAATTCTGTAATTTCTAATCCATAAGACTTTACCTTACCAAGAAGTTCATCACAATAATCTTGACTCTCAGCAGCTTTATCTAAATCAATTAAAAAACTCTCCCATGTTGGTATTTGAATTCCTTTATATCCAAGATCAGCAGCCCATTTACACATCCCTTCAAGAGAATTAAACGGAGCTTTTTTATCTACAAACTGAGCTAAAAAAACTGCAGGACCTTTTATTGTTTTCATTATAAAATCAATTTAATTTTACCCAAATGTTACCTTTTTTATGAGATTCAACAGCTTTCTCAATAAACATCATACCTCTTAAGCCATCATTTAAAGAAGGGTATTCACCATCAAATTCTATTGTCCCATTTATCTCTCTAGCAACTCCATTATAAATATTTGCCATTGAATCAAACATTCCTTCAGGGTGACCTGGAGGTAATTTAGTTGAAATTTTAGCAAAATTAGAATTGTAATCATGTCCTGGCTTTAATATTTTTAATGGGTCTGACTCACTTAATTGATATAAATAATTTGGGTTTTGTTGCTCCCATTTTAAGCCTCCCTCTTTGCCATAAATTGCAACGGTAAAATTATTCTCCTCTCCAGTTGCTATTTGACTAGCCCTAATAACACCTTTAATTTTATCAGAGAATCTAATTAAAATTGTACCATCTACATCCATAATATTATCATCATAGACGTAGTTTAAATCAGATAGAAGTTCTTTCACTTCCATTCCTGTTACATATTCTAGCATATCAAATGCATGTGTTCCTATGTCTCCAATACAACAACTAATTCCTGACTTATCAGGTTGAAGTCTCCAGGTTTCAGAACGTCTTTTGGAATCATGAATGATTGGGTTTATCCAGCCTTGATAATATTGAAGATCAACACGTTGTATATCACCTATTTCTCCAGCCTTAATCATTTCTTTCATTTGCCTTATCATTGGATAACCAGTATATGTGTATGTTACGGCAAATGTTAGCTTCTTTGATTTGTATATATTTTCTAAATCTCTGGCTTCTTCATAGGTAGTTGTCATTGGCTTTTCACAAATGACATTGAAGTTATTTTCTAAAAGCTTTTTAGCCATAGGATAATGAAGAAAATTAGGTGTTAGAATTGATACAACTTGAATTCTTTCATTTTCGTCAAGTTTTAACTCCTCCTCAATCATCTTTTCATAGTCCTCATATATTCTTTTTTTATTTAATCCTATTTCTTCAGCAAATTTTAAATTCTCAGAAAAATCTGGATTAAATACACCTCCAATTATTTCATAGTTATCATGCATAGATGATGCAATTCTATGAACTATTCCAATTAGAGAATCACCACCACCACCTAAGATTCCTAGTCTAATTTTATTTTTCAACTTCTATTTTCTCGTTTTTAAATGTTACAATAAAAATCACTAATACCACTGCTGCAAATATTGCTGGAAATGTCCAAATTTGAGTCCAGTCATGTCCTGACTCAATAGCATATTGATCAGTAATAATCCCTGCAAGTCTAAAACCAATTAACATTCCAATTCCATAAGTTGCAAGAGCAATTAAACCTTGAGCTGCACTTTTATATCTCTCACCTGCTTTATAGTCGGTATATATTTGGCCAGAAACAAAGAAAAAATCATAGCAAATTCCATGAAGAACAATACCGAAAATTAACATCCAAATATTTGATCCAGTATCTCCAAATGCAAATAGAACATATCTTAAACTCCATGCAAGCATTCCAATAATAAGTGTTTTTTTAATCCCATATTTATTAAGAAAAATTGGAAGTAATAAAATAAATAATGCTTCAGATATTTGACCTAATGTCATAACACCTGCAGCGTTAGCCATCCCAAGTTCATTTAAAAATAAATTAGCATCCTGATAGTAAAAAGCTAGAGGTATACATATCAGTATAGATGATAGGAAAAAAACTAAATATCTACCATCTCTTAAAAGCTGAAGAGCATCAAGACCTAAAATTTCTCTAAGGCTTGGACTCTCGTTTTTTGCTTTTGGAGGAGTTTTTGGTAAAGTAAAACTAAAAACACCTAATGTTACCGACACTATTGCAGCTAAATAAAAAGTATATTCAAGTGTTTGCATAGCTTCCCAGCCAACTCCATAACTAATTACAAGACCAGCGACAATCCATCCTATAGTACCCCAAACTCTAATTTTTGGAAATTCCTTAGAAGGATCTTTCATTTGTCTAAAGGCTATAGAATTAACTAAAGCTAGGGTTGGCATATAAAGTATCATATATATTAATATGTATGGATAGAATGCGTCAAAACCTAAAGCTATTGAACACATAAAGAGAAGTCCTCCTCCAACAATGTGAATAATGGCTAGAATTTTTTCTGCATCAAAATATCTATCTGCAATTAATCCAATAATAAATGGAGCAATAATTGCACCCCATGATTGAGTCTCATATGCTAATGAAATTTCTCCTCCAGATGCAGTAAAAGCTTGTGAAAGAAAAGTTCCCATTGTAACAAACCAACATCCCCAAATAAAAAACTCAAGGAACATCATTACACTAAGTTTAATATTTATTGTTTTACTCATATTAAATGGATTTGCCAACTTTAATTAATAAATCTCTAGTAGCTTTGATTCCTTCTTCTTCAGACAACCCTTCACCTTCATATTCAACACCAACATAACCAGTGTATCCAAAACTTTTTACAATTTTCAACATTCTCATGTAATCAATAGTCTTTTCATCTCCATTATCATCAAAGTCATTTGATTTAGCACTAACTGCAAATGCCTTTGGCATCATTTCTTCTACACCTTGATAAAAGTCATACATTTTTTCACAAGAACCATCAAATACTGAACCATAACCCTCATCAGCCATACAGAAATTGCCAAAATCAGGTAGAGTACCAACATTGTCCATATTTGTTCCATAAATAACATTCATGAGCTCTGGAATATTGGAAGTAATTCTACCATGATTTTCAACAATTACATTTATCCCAGTTCCTTTCGCATACTCTCCGAGCCTTGATAAACTATCAATTGATAAGTTTTTCCATGTCTCAACATCTTTAGAACCATATAGATTTAATCTTATTGATGAGCAATTCATCTCAGCAGCAGCATCAATCCACAATTTGTGATTATCTATTGCATTTAGTCTCACATCCTCATTCTCATCAGCTAAATCACCTTCCTCATCTATCATTATAAGTACATTTTCGACTCCATTATCATTTGCCAGTTGATTATTCATTTTAATAAATTCTTTTATAGCTGAGGATTTATCTTCACTTTTCATTACATCATCATATAATTGGTTAACATACTCAAGACCAGAAAATCCAAGCTCATTCGATTTTTTTGCAAACATATAGGGGGACATTTCTCCACCTCGAATTGCTTTATGAAGTGACCATTGAGCAAGAGATAGCTTAAAAAATAATTCTTTTTGAGTTTCACAAGAAATATATCCTAAAGATGATATACCCAGCGCACCAGTTGAAGCTAATTTGATAAATTCTTTTCTTTTCATAATATTCGGTTTTTTATATTAGTATAAATATAAATTTAAATAATTAATTACGATTTGAATTATTAATTCTTTAAATTGAAAAAAATTAGATAAAAATGCAGAATAAATTTGACGCTATAGTTGTTGGAACTGGAATAAGTGGTGGATGGGCAGCAAAGGAATTAACTGAGAAAGGCCTCAAAACTCTAGTGCTTGATAGAGGTAGAATGATTAAACATATTGACGACTACCATACAGCAAATATGGATCCATGGGAATTTGAAGGAGGAAACACTATTACTCAAGAAACATTGAAAAGGCAACCTAAACAAAGTAGAACAGGATATGTAACTCAAGAGTCGCACAAACATTTTTTTGTTGATGATTTTGATCATCCATATAATGATGATGAGAATAAATTTAATTGGATTAGGGGTTATCATGTAGGGGGGAGATCTTTAACATGGGGGAGACACACTTACAGACTAAGCGAGTTTGATTTTGAAGCAAATTTAAAAGATGGAATTGCAGTTGATTGGCCTATAAGATATAAAGATATTGCTGCTTGGTATGATTATGTTGAACAATACATTGGAGTTCAAGGGAGGGCAGAAGGGCTTCCACAATTTCCTGATGGTAAGTTTTTAAAACCTTTTGAGCTTAATGTACTTGAGAAGCATATGAGAAATAGCATTGCAAATAATTTTTCAGATGGTAGAATTCTTTCAAATGCAAGAACTGCTCATATAACTGAAGGAACTAAACCAGGCCTTGGAAGAGTAACATGTCAATATAGAGATAGGTGTATGAGAGGTTGTCCATATGGAGCTTATTTTAGTAGTAACTCATCAACTTTACCTGCAGCTGAAGCTACTGGTAATATGACACTTATGCCAAATTCAATTGTACATGAGATCATATATGATCAAGATAAGAAAAGAGCAAAAGGCGTGAGAGTAATAGATTCAGAAAATAATCAATCTTACGAATACTTTGCCAAAGTAATTTTTTTATGTTCGTCAGCTATTGGTTCAACTTCAATACTAATGCAATCAAAATCTAATAGATTTCCTAATGGAATGGGTAACGACTCAGGAGAACTAGGTCATAATTTAATGGATCATCATTTTCAAGTTGGTGCCTCTGGAACTTTTGAAGGATTTAAAAATAAAACAACTTATGGAAGAAAACCTGCAGGTTTTTTTATCCCAAGATTTAGAAATATCGGTGGTGTAACCAATAGAAGTGACTTTATAAGAGGATATGCATATCAAGGAGGTGCATATAGGGGCTATCAAAGTGTAGCTGATAGTAAAGAAGAGTTAATATCATATGGACCAAGGTTAAAAGAAAATATAGTTAAGTATGATGAATGGACTGCTAGTATGACTGCTTTTGGCGAGATTCTTCCTTATCATGAAAATAAGATGACTTTAGATTATGAAAAGAAGGATAAATGGGGTCTTCCAACAGTTACTTTTGACGCAAAAATTAAAGAAAATGAATTAGCTATGAGAAAGGATATGAAGGAACAAGCAGAAGAAATGCTTGAACGATCTGGTTTTAAAGATGTATATGGATGGGAGAGTAAATATGTTTTTGGGAATGGTATTCATGAGATGGGTACTGCTAGAATGGGAAGAGATCCAAAGACATCTGTTTTGAATGCAAATAATCAAATCCATGAAGTTAAAAATGTATATGTCACAGATGGTGCATGTATGACTTCTGCTGGAAATCAAAACCCATCAATAACATATATGGCACTCACTGCAAGAGCTGCTAATCATGCTGTTGAGGAATTAAAAAAACAAAACTTGTAAAATGGATAGAAGAAAGGCTATAAAAAGAATTGGAGCCTCTTTCGGCGCGATCACAATTTCATCTGGAGTTATTTCATTAGTTCAATCATGTAATTCTTCTACTACTGACAAAGAGCTTAGTTTTTTTAGTAACAATGAAATAAATTTTCTAGACAGAATCCTAGAAATTATTATTCCTGAGACTGATTCTCCAGGAGCAAATTCATTAAATCTTTCAAAATTTATTGATGCTTATGTTTCCAAAAACATTAGAACTGAAGATCAAAAATATCTAAATGCAATGATTGAAGAATTTATCAAAATGATACTTTTATCTGAAAAAAAGTCATCTATTAAAGATGTTGATAATTTAACTCTAGAAAGATATTTTTCAGAACATATAGATAACGAAAGCATGATAGCTCAAGATGGTAATAATTATTCTCAAATATGCGATTTGTTTCGTGAAATGGCTGTTAATTCTTATAGGGCTAGCGAGTACGTTATGGTTAATAAACTTGGATTTGTTTCAATCCCTGGTTATTATGATGGTAATGTTGATATTTAATCAATAAGTCTAAAGTACTCTAGAATTTCTCTTACTTCTTCCTCCAATAAATTTTGATTATACATATATTCAAAATTATATTCCTCTAGCAACTCTATCGCAATTGGATCTTCTTCAAGCATTTGAATAGGGTTTAAAATCATATTCATTATCCACTCTGGTGACCTTCTACCAAGAATTCCTGACATAGCTGGACCAATATAATCTTCATTGATCATGTGACAGGATGTACAAAGTTGATTAAATAATTTTTCACCAGAGTTTGCCATTGAAATATTCACTTTGTCCTCAAGTATAACATTAGTAATTGGACCTATTCCTTTATTAGACAAAGAATCAGATTTTTCAGGATTATTTTGACACCCGATTGAAATGAATAAAAGAATTAATAAAACCTTTTTCACTAAAATAAGTTTTTAAAATTAATCTTTTAAAGTACAATAAACTCACCCATCATTAGTTGATAGTGACCTGGAAATGAACAAATAAATGTATAGGTGCCAGGTTCAGGAGCATCGAAAGTTATTGTATCAGACTCTCCTCCTCCTAACATTTTTGTATATGCAATTTCATCGCCACCTTCAGGAATATAATCATTATCTCTTGCACTAACTGCTCTAAGAGCATAATCATCAATATCAACATCTTTTTTTATTAGCACAAAGTTATGCCCCATTGAAATAGCAGGGAATTTACCATTATGATTTAATGTTAAAGTAACAATTTCATTCGCTTTCACTCTAATAATTCTTTTATCAAATTTCATCTGATCATTAGAGTTTAAGATTATATTATTTGAAACTGAATTATTTTGAGCGGAAACATTATCTTCTTTAACTCTTTCATATTGAAAATTCTCTTTTGATGTATTCGAATTATTACAGGAAAGAATTAATAAAATTGTTAGAATTGAAAGAAGCTTTTTCATAAAAGTTTTATTTAGTTCAAATTTATCATAGAAAATTTAAAATACACAACACAAACTAATTAATATTTCTGATTTGACAATCAAACATTCTTATTCTTAATAGATACAAGATAAACTCCTATAAATACTAATGTACATGCTATTATTTTTGTTAAATCTAAATTGTCGTTAGCAGTTATTAATGCAAATATTATGGTTATTATTGGCTGAAGATATATGAATGAGCCAATTACTGTTGGAGATAATGTCTTTAATGCATAGATATTTAATAGATATGTCATAAATGTTGTGCCAATAATTACATAAATCATTCTCCAAATAGCATACCAAGGTAATTTAGCCCATTCTACTTCAATAAATTGATTATATGTAATAGGGGTTGATAAAACTAATCCAATCAAGAATAACCATTTCATTAAAGTAAAAATGTTGTATTTCGCAGTTAAAGGCTTAACTATTATTAAATATCCTGCATAGGCAGAGGCATTAAGTAAGAAAAATGAATTTCCTAAAGGAATATTTGGTGCGTTTATACCTATTTTACTACTATTAATAATTAAAAAAAGTGCGCCAGAAAATCCAATAATAATTCCTAATATCTTTTTAATTGTAACTTTTTCCTTTAAGAAAAAATAAGATAAAATTAGAACAAGAATAGGAGCTAAAGTTATTATTACTCCACTATTGATTGGAGTCGATAATTCAAGACCTCTAAAAAAAGCTAACATATTTGTGCACATGCCTAGAATTGAAGCAAAAACTATCTTGAGAATGTCTTTGGATTCAATCTTTTCTTTTGGAGTAAAAAAGCTAATCAACCAAAAAAGAGCTGTTGCTCCCAGAAGTCTAAGCATAATAAAACCTGATGAACCTATATACACTGGCATTAGTTCTTTAGCAACAGTATGATTGATTCCATATATTGTTGTTGCTATAAATGCTGCAGCTAATGCGAGAGATCTGTTGTTCATCTATTAATTTGCAACAAAGAAAATCATTTTAGGTTAAAAGTATAGCTAAAGTCCAATATCTTTATATTTGCTTAATATGAAGAAAAAATTAAGATTTAATTCTAGAACTATACATGGTGGACAAATTTTAGATCCTGCATATGGATCTGTGATGACACCCATTTATCAAACATCTACTTATGCTCAAACTTCTCCTGGTGTTCATAAAGGTTATGAATACAGCAGAACCCATAATCCAACTAGAACTAATTTTGAAAGATCAATCGCTTCTCTTGAAAATGGCAATTATGGTTTAGCCTTTGCCTCAGGATTAGCTGCAATTGATGCTATTATTAAGACTCTAGATCCTGGTGATGAGATAATATCTACAAATGATCTTTATGGTGGAAGTTATAGATTATTTAAACAAATATTTGAGAAATATCATTTAAAGTTTCATTTCGTAAACATGGAAAATTTAGACGAAGTTTCAAATAAATTAAATAAGAAAACTAAACTTATTTGGGTTGAAACACCTACAAATCCTATGATGAATGTTGTTGATATAGAATCAATATCAAAAATTGCTAAAAAAAATCAAGCACTTCTTTGCATTGATAATACTTTTGCATCTCCTTATATACAAAGACCACTTGAGCTAGGAGCAGATATAGTTATGCATTCTGCTACAAAATATATCGCTGGTCATAGTGATGTTGTTATAGGAGCTATTGTTGTTAACGATGAGCAACTTTATAACAAGCTATCATTTATTCAAAATGCTTCTGGAGCTACACCTGGACCAATGGATTGTTTTCTTACACTAAGAGGAATTAAGACATTGCATTTAAGAATGCAAAGGCATTCAGAAAATGCTGAAAAAGTAGCAATCTTCTTGAGAAATCATGATAAAATAGGTAATGTATACTGGGCAGGATTTTCAGATAATAAAAATTACAAAATTGCTGAAAAGCAAATGTATGTATTTGGAGGTATGGTCTCATTCATCCCGATTGACAATTCTTTTGAATCTGCAAAAAAAATAGCAGAGAATCTTAAATTATTCACTCTAGCTGAATCACTTGGCGGAGTGGAAAGTCTTTGCTGTCATCCAGCGAGTATGACACATGCTTCAATACCTCCAGAGGAAAGAAAAAAATCAGGACTAGTAGACTCTTTATTGAGGCTAAGTGTTGGGATTGAGGATTCAGATGATCTTATAGAAGATTTAAATAATGCAATTGGTTGATAATGGATATTCCAGTAAACAAAAAAATTTACTTTTCATCAGATAATCATCTAGGAGCACCTTCCCTTAAAGAAAGTCATTCAAGAGAAAAAATCTTTGTTTCATGGTTAGATTCAATTAAAGATGATGCTGACATCATTTTCTTGTTAGGAGATTTATTTGATTTCTGGTTTGAATATAATGAGGCTATCCCAAAAGGATTTACTAGAGTTTTAGGAAAATTAGCTGAGCTATCTGATTCAGGAATAAAAATTTATTTTTTTGTTGGAAACCACGACTACTGGATGAATGATTATTTTGAAAAGGAGTTAAACATTAAGGTATTTAGATCACCTGAACTTTTTGTATTTAATTCAAAATCATTCTATGTGGGACATGGCGACGGCCTTGGTCCTGGTGACTACGGATATAAAAGGATGAAATTGGTATTATCAAATAGTATTTTCATTAGAATGTATAGACTGATTCACCCTGATATAGGCTTGAGGCTTGGTAAATATCTTTCACAAAAAAATAAATTATTGTCAGGAAAAGAGGATCTAAAATTTAAAGGAAAGAATAAAGAATGGTTAATTCAGTATTGTGAAAAAAAACTATCTAAGGAACATGTTGATTATTTTATTTTTGGACACAGACACCTACCTATTGTTCATCAATTAAAAACAAAATCTAAATACATTAATCTAGGAGATTGGATTACACATTATACCTATGGTGTATTTGATGGTAAAACGTTTAATATTAGGACCTACTCTGTTAAAAATGATTGATCCAAAAAAATCAAATTATGAGAATACTGTTTTAGTTGGAGTAATTAATGATTCCCAAGATGATGAAAAATTATCAGAATTTTTAGAAGAACTTGAGTTCTTGTCTGTTACCGCTGGTGGAAATGTTATTAAAAAATTCACTCAAAAGATAAATACACCAAATCCAAGAACATTTATTGGAAAAGGAAAAATAGATGAGATATTAAATTATGTTAAAGTCAATGATGTCTCAGTAGTAGTTTTTGATGATGAACTATCTCCCACTCAACAAGCAAATATTGAAAGAATTTTAAAGTGTAAAATTCTTGATAGAACAGCTCTTATTCTTGATATTTTTGCTCAAAGAGCCAAAACAAGTTATGCTAAAACTCAAGTTGAACTAGCTCAGTATGAATATTTGTTACCGAGACTAAAAGGATTATGGACGCACCTAGAAAGACAAAGAGGAGGTATTGGTATGAGAGGTCCTGGTGAGACTGAGATAGAAACTGATAGAAGAATTGTAAGAGATAAAATTTCACTATTAAAAAGAAAAATATCTACAATTGATAAGCAGATGAGGATCCAGAGAGGAAATAGAGGGTCATTAGTTAGAGTGGCATTAGTAGGTTACACTAATGTAGGGAAATCAACAATAATGAATATTTTGTCTAATAGTAATGTTTTTGCAGAAGACAAATTATTTGCAACACTTGATACAACAGTGAGAAAAGTTGTTATTAATACATTACCTTTTCTTTTAACGGATACAGTAGGTTTTATAAGAAAATTGCCAACACAGCTTATTGAGTCTTTCAAAAGTACTTTGGAAGAAGTTAAAGATGCAGATATTTTATTACATATTGTTGATATATCTCATCCTAGTTTTGAAGATCATATACAATCCGTAAATAATATTTTGAATGAAATTAACTGTCATAACAAATATAACTTAATGATTTTCAATAAAATTGATAAGTATCAAGCTGTTGATTTTAATGATTCAAACTCAGGAAAAAACAGCTACTATTCTTTACACCAATGGAGGAATACATGGATGAATAAGACTAATGGTAAGGCATTATTTATTTCAGCTAAGAATAAAGTTAATTTTGATAATTTAAGAAAAGAAATATATGAGATAGTGAAGAATGTAGATATGAGTCATTATCCAAAAAATGATTATTTATACCCGGAGTACTTTTCAAAGTAATATTTTTACTTTAATCAATTTAACCAATTGTTAACATAAGATTTAGTTATAAATTTTCAAATTTGTTTTAATTAAATTCAATAGTCATGAGTGATACAAATAAAGATGTAGATTTAAGTAAAAAGGATGAATTAATAAAAAAAGAAAGTGCTTTCGTAGATCTACTTTCAATGGAGATTAATAAAAAAATTATTGGTCAGAAAACAATGATTGAAAGGCTTTTAATAGGTCTATTAGGTAAAGGACATATTTTACTTGAAGGTGTTCCAGGACTTGCCAAAACACTTGCTATTAACAGCCTTAGTAATGCTGTTAAAGGCTCATTTAGCAGGATTCAATTTACTCCAGATCTTCTTCCTGCTGATGTAATTGGAACTATGATTTATAATATGAAATCAGGTGCATTTTCTATTAAACAGGGACCAGTTTTTGCAAATTTTGTATTAGCAGATGAGATAAATAGAGCACCTGCTAAAGTTCAATCAGCATTGCTTGAAGCTATGCAAGAAAAACAGGTAACTATTGGTGATAAAACATTCAAATTATCTGATCCTTTTCTAGTTATGGCTACTCAAAATCCTGTTGAACAAGAAGGTACATATCCTCTTCCAGAGGCGCAAGTAGACAGGTTTATGCTAAAAGTTGTAGTAGATTATCCTAAACTCGAAGAAGAACAAAAGATTATAAATATGAATTTATCTTCAAAAGAAGACAAAATAAAGCCAGTAGTGACAACTAAACAAATATTAACTGCTCAAAATTTAGTTAATGAAGTATACATGGATGAAAAAATTGAAAAGTACATATTAAATCTAATTTTCTGTACTAGATATCCAGAAAAATATAATCTTAAAAACTTATCCCCTCTTATTTCATTTGGTGCTTCACCTAGGGGTAGTATCAACTTGGCTCTTGCATCTAAATGTTATGCATTTATAAACCACCGAGGCTTTGTAATACCAGAAGATGTAAGAGAAGTCATAACTGATGTACTTAGACATAGAATTGGCTTAACCTATGAAGCTGAGGCTGAAAATGTAACTACTGAAGACGTAATTAAACAGATAGTAAATACAGTTGAAGTACCATAATTAATGGATTCTAAAGAATTATTAAAGAAAGTAAGACAAATTGAAATAAAAAGTAGAAGGCTTAGTGACAACCTTTTTGGAGGAGAATATCTCAGTACTTTTAAAGGTAGGGGTATGACTTTTAGTGAAGTTAGAAAGTATGAATTTGGTGATGATATTAGATCGATTGACTGGAACGTAACAGCAAGATATAATGAACCCTTTATAAAAGTATTTGAAGAGGAGAGGGAACTAACATTAATGCTTTTAATAGATGTAAGTGGTTCGGAAAACTTTGCAACTAGCAATAAACTGAAGAAAGAAATAATTACAGAAATTGCTGCAACATTGGCATTCTCTGCTTTAAAAAATAATGATAAAGTTGGTGCAATACTTTTTACTGATGATATTGAGTTATTCATTCCTCCAAATAAGGGTAAGAGGCATATACTTAGGATAATAAGAGAATTAATTGAGTTTAAGCCTAAAAGCCATAAAACTAATATTAATTCATCACTTAGGTTTCTCTTAAGTATAATTCAAAAAAAAGCAATTGTATTTATTTTATCTGATTTCATTGATAAAGATTATGATAAATCCTTAAAACTTGCAGCTAAAAAATTTGATCTTACGGGAATAAGAATTTATGACCAAATGGAAACTAAGATGGCAAAAATAGGTTTTGTGCAAATGATTGATGCTGAAACAAATGAACTTATATGGGTTGATACAACCTCAAAGAGGTTAAGGGAAAACTATAATCTAAATTATGCTAATTCAGTAAAGTATTTTGAAACTCTGTTTAATAAAAATGGAGCAGGAGTTATTAATTGTGAAGTTGATGATAGTTATGTAAAAAAACTTCTGGGATATTTTAAACAACGATAAATGAAATTTTTTTTAATTCTATACCTATCTTTAAGCACTTTATTATATAGTCAAAATCCAAATTTTGATCAGGATATAATTATATCTACCAATGTAGATACTACCGAAGTAAAAATAGGTGAAGAATTAAATTTAAAAATTGATATATCCTCAAAAAATAAATACAATATTTCATTTGATGAAATTCCAAATTTTATGCCTTTTGAGATTATAGAGTCATTTGATACTGATACAATTCAAGAGTCATCTACTTATTCAAAGAGGTACTCATTAATAAATTTTGAGCCTGGAGAATATTGGATTCCACCTCAAAAAATATACTTTAATCAGACAATAAAATATTCAGATTCATTATTAATTGTCGTAAACGATGTTGAGGTTGATACTTTGAAACAAAACCTTTATGACATAAAACCAATTATTCCTGTTAAAAGAAATTATCAAAATCTACTAATAAGGATATTTATTGCAATAATTGTTGGTTTTATTGTATTCCTTCTTTACCGATATTATTTGCTGAAAAAAAACATAAAACCTACTGTAGAAGAAAAATCTTTATTTGAATTGGTAAATGAGAAATTAGAAAATTTGAATAGTTTAGATCCTAATTCTCAGATTGAATTCAAAGAATATTACACAATTTTAATTGATATTTTCAGGGAATATCTTGAATCTCAGATTAAAATACCTGCTATGGAGAGTACTTCCAAGGAACTTATATTAAGAATTAATTTACTTAGAGATAGTGGTAATTATAATTTTGAAAAAAGTAAAATAAGTAAGCTTGAAAGTCTTTTCAGTAAGTCTGATTTAGTCAAATTTGCAAAATCACTTCCTACGAAATCAGATATTAAAAATGACTTAGATTTTATATCAGACTTTATTGATGATACAGAAAAAATTTATAATGAAAAATTTAATATAGTTGAAGACATAGAACCCAAAAATGAGGAATATTCAATTATTGACGACCTAAAAACTTTTTTAAAATATTCGTTTTTAATTCTATGCTCAATTCTCTTTATATCAATTTTGCTATTTGGTTATTATCCTGTTAGAGATACTATATTAATGAATCCTACAAAAATTCTAATGTCTAAAGAGTGGTTCACAAGTCAATATGGTTCTCCTCCAGTTGAATTAAATTCTCCAAATATTTTAGTTAGATCAAATGACACCCTTTATGATAGCAAATTTGTTATGGGGGATTTTAAAGATGATTTTTTTATAACAATTGATTTTAAAGATGTTATAGAAGTTGAAAATAACCCAAGCCTTGATTTAATAAAAAATGATTTAATAAATCATTTTCAAACTATGGGCTCAAAAAATATACTTTTAAAGGAGGATCAGTTTACAATTAAATCTGGAGATACTGGGTTAAGACTTTTTGGAAGTCTTGATATTGAAATTAAAAACAGATTAATTAGATCTAATTTTACTACTGTTATTCTTCCCTATGATAAGAAAACTATTAGACTTACAATAGTTCATAGAGCAGATGATAGATATGCGGACAATATAAAGTCTAGGATTTTAGAAAGCTTTGATATAGTAAAAGAATTGTAATGTTTAAAGATTTGTACTTAGCAAACCCAGAATATCTTTTTATTTTGATAATTATACCAATAATATTATTTTTTTGGTATAAGTTAGGAAGATATACTCAGGCATCACTTACACATTCTTCTTTATCATATTTAAAGACTAAAAATTCGTTTTTAACTAAGCTTAGACCTCTCTTAAATATAATAAGAGTGTTAGTTATCTTACTATTAATAATTGCGATTTCTAGACCTCAATCTAAGTCAACATCTAAAAGGATTACAACATCAAGAGGCATTGATATTGTTATGGTTATTGATATCTCTTCAAGTATGTTATCTAAAGATCTAAAACCAGATCGATTAACTGCCTTAAAAAATGTTGCTTCAAACTTTATTGATGATAGACCAAATGATAGGATAGGTTTAGTAGTTTATGCAGCTGAGAGTTATACTAAAACGCCTGTTACTACTGACAAATTAATCCTTAAGCAATCTCTGTCTGAAATTAATTATGAGGCTCTTCTAGAAGATGGAACAGCTATTGGCATGGGACTGTCAACTGCAGTTAATAGGCTTAAAGAGAGTACTGCTAAAAGTAAGGTAATTATTTTGCTCACCGATGGAGTCAACAACTCAGGATTTATAGATCCTAGAATTGCTGCAGAACTAGCTGCTGAGTATGAAATTAAAACATATACTATTGGTCTAGGAACAAATGGAAGAGCACTTGCACCAGTCTCAATTCTTCCCAACGGAAATTTCCAATTTAGTCTTACAAAAGTTGAAATTGATGAGGATCTTTTAAGATATATCTCAGAAAAGACATCTGGAAGATATTTTAGAGCAACTGATAATTTAGAACTTCAAAATATTTATAACGAGATCAATAAATTAGAGAAGACAGAAATAAAAGAAACTATTTTCACTAATGTTTCTGAAAAATACAGGCCCTTTGTAATGTTAGGGTTTATATTATTTGTTATAGAAGTATTTGCAAGAAAAACAATATTTAAAAGCTTTGTATAATGTATGAGATAGACATTACATATTTTCTTTATTTAGCATTAGTAATTCCGCTATTAGTTATTGTGAATTATATCTACATGTTGTGGAGGAAGAAAGTACAGAATTCATTCTCAAAGCATGATTTATTAGAACACATTAGCCCTAATAGATCTAATTTCAAACTTAATCTTAAGCTTATTCTAGAATGTTTAGCTATTTTATGCTTATCCATAGCACTTGCTAACCCAAAAATAGGAACCGAGCTTAAAACAATTAACAGAGAAGGGGTTGATATTGTTTTTGCTGTAGATGTATCTAAAAGTATGCTTGCAGAAGATGTAGCTCCAAATAGACTATTAAGATCAAAAAGAATAGTTTCAGAAATAATAAACTCTTTATCAAGTGATAGGGTTGGTATTGTTGCTTATGCAGCTCAGGCTATTCCGCAAGTTCCTCTTACTACAGATTTTGCTTCTGTAAAAAACTTTCTCCAGATTATAGATACGGATATGCTATCATCTCAAGGAACATCAATTGATGCTGCATTAAATCTATCTGTAAATTTCTTTGATCAAAATTCAGAGACAAATAGAGTTTTAATACTTATCTCTGATGGAGAAGATCATGATGATATACCTGATGATTTAATTAACTTAATATCATTAAATGACATAAACTTAATAACAATAGGAATTGGAGAAGATTCAGGATCTACTATACCAATTAGATTAAATGGAGCAATTGATTCATACAAAAAAGATGTTAATGGAGAAGTAGTTATTACCAAAAGAAATAGTTTGATCCTTAATAAAATAGCAGATTCTTCTGATGGTGATTATATTGACGGAAATTTTACTGAAGAAGCCTTAGGTCAAGTAAAATCTATACTTAATGAAATAGATAAGTCTGAGTTTGAAACATCTCAGTTCATTGATTATAAACAACAATTTCAATTATTTTTATTTTTGTCTCTGTTATTTATAATTTGTGATGTATTTGTTTTTCAGACTAAAACAAAATGGATACAGAATTTAAATTTATTTAATGAAAATAAAGATTAAGATACTTCATGTTGCTTTTTTATTTTTCACTTTCATGTCATTCTCACAAAGTGATCCAAGTAACTTTGTTCTAAAAGGTAATGCTGATATTTTGAATAAGAACTACAAAGATGCTGAGGTTGAATATAGAAAGGCTATATCTACTAATAAAAATCAAAATAAAGCAAGTCATAACTTAGGTAATCTTTTATTTGAAAATCAGAACTATGATGAGGCTATTCAAGAGTATTTCAAAACACAAAAAAACTCAGAAATAGACCTTGAAAAACATTCAGCTTTTCATAATCTAGGAAATTCTTATATGAAGAAAAAGGATTATGCGCAAGCAGTAGAAGCATATAAAAATGCTCTTAGAAATAATTCTGCAGATGATGAAACTAGATATAATTATGCTCTTGCAAAGAAATTTTTAGAAGGAGACAAACGTCAAAATTCTGAAAATAGTGAAGATTCAGAAGAAGAAAAACAGGATCAATCAGAAGATCAGAAGGAGAATCAAGATAAAGATCAAAACAGTGATCAAAATTCTGAGTCAGAACAGGAAAAACCAAAAGATCAAGATGATAAGGAAGAACAAGAACAAGGTGGAGGTCTTTCAAAACAACAAATGGAAAATCTTTTAGAAGCTGTAAATAATATTGAAAAGGACTTAAATGAAAAACTTAAGTCTGGTAAAAAGAAATTACAAACAACAAAAAAATCAGAAAAAGATTGGTAAGAAATATAACAATATTGATACTTGCTTTGAATAGTTTATTTATCTCTGCTCAGGTAAAGTTTGATGCATCTGTAAGTAAAACTAAACTTGGACTAAATGAAAGATTGAGAGTTGATTTTGTAATGAATCAAAACGGTGATAATTTCTCACCTCCTGATTTTGAAAATTTTCAAATAATTGGAGGTCCAAATCAATCTATAAAGACTTCATATGTTAATGGTGAGAGGAGCTTTTCAAAAACATATTCATATTTTCTCCAACCCCTAAAAAAGGGTTCTATTAGAATTAAACAGGCAAGCGTTGAGATAGATGGAGAATTATATAAATCTCTTCCAATAGAGGTACTAATAACTGATTCAGTTAGTCAGCCATCAGAATCTGTTACTCAATACTATAACGATGACGATATAGAGTTACGCGCTTTAATTTCAAAAGGCTCTCCTTACCTTAATGAACCAATAACAGTTATATATAAGCTATTTTATAAAGCTCCAATAAATATCTCAGATGCTAGAGAGACTGAAACCCCAAACTATAAAGATTTTTGGAGTCAGATTATAAAGATTCCTCAATTAAAAGTCCAAAGGGAAATATATAAAGGTCAAAATTATAATACAGTAGAGTGGAGAAAAGTCGTTTTGTATCCTCAAAAATCTGGTCAACTTGAAATATCTCCATTATCGTTAAACCTTGTACTTGATGTCCCTACTGATAAAAGAGATTTTTTTGGAAATATTATTTATGATCAAACAACTCTGGTTATTTCAACTGGAATGAGAACAATAAATGTTAAAGATCTTCCCTTGAAGAATAAGCCATTAAATTTTACTGGTGCTGTTGGTCAATTTGAGTTTGATGTAATTCTTAACAAATCTTCTCTTAGAGCAACTGAATCTTTTCAAGCTGAACTAAAAGTAAAAGGTGAAGGTAATTTAAAACTTTTTGATTTACCTGATCTTCAAGTACCAAGTTCCATGGAATTATTTGAACCACAAAGAGAAGAATCAATTAACACAAATCTTTCAGGCATGAGTGGTTCAGTAACTAAATTATTTACAGTAATTCCAAGATTTCAAGGTAGCTTTCCTATTGAGGAGGTTGAATTCTCATATTTTGACCCTCAATTAGAATCATATAAAACAATTAAATCTCCTAGACTAACAGTCGATGTATTTGATGGACCTACAATTACCAACTCATCATTAAATAATACAAATGTTATTACACCTAATGACTCATTTAGATTTATTAAGACAAAGACTAACTTAATTAAGATAGATGATAGTAAGTTTTTTGAATCTCAATTGTTTTACGTTTTAGTTTCTTCACCTTTTGCAATGGTTATTGCTTTTGTTATGCTGACTACCTATACTAGATCTAGAAAGTCATCAACTATAGAATTACAAAAGACTCAAGAAAAAGAAATAAATAAAATGATTGATGCTGCAAAAAAATCATTAAACGATAAGAATATATTTTATGACCTAATTGAAAAAGTCTTATTAAAAACGTTGTTATTAAAATTTTCAATAAATATTGAAAACTTTAATAAAGAGAAGATTAAAAGTATATCAAGAGATAAAGGAATTGATGAAAAAACTATTTCAAAAATTATTCAATTAATTGAAAATTGTGAAAGTGCTAAATATTCAAGATCCTCGAATTCAATTATGAAAAATGACTTGAAGAATGCAAAAGAAGTTATTAACCTGATTTTAAAAAATAAGTAATGAGACTACTTTACATTTTTTTATTTTTTTTAAATAACCAAAGCCTAGATTCTATCTTTGAAAAATCAAATGACCTCTATACAAACGGAAATTATCAAATGGCAATTGAGGGCTATCAAACCATTTTAAATTCAGGCTTTGAAAGTGCTGAGGTATACTATAATCTTGGAAATGCATTTTATAAGCTTAATAATATTCCAGAAAGCAATTTCTTTTATGAAAAGGCAAAAACTATATCTCCTTCTGATGAAGATATATTAATGAATTTATCTTTTGCTCAGAATCTAAGGATTGATAAAATTGAAAAACTTCCAATTACACAAACTCAAAATCTAAAAATTAATACTCTAAACATTTTAAGTGAGAAAGGATGGTCTGTACTATTAATAATCTTGGTTTGGATTTCGTGTATTTCATTAATTTTATACCTATTAATTAAAAATCCGATACAAAAAAGAATCTTTTTCTCTCAATTTATTATACTATCAATTACAGCAATAGGTGTGTTAATGATTAACTATGAAAAAAAGGAATTAAATAATGAAAAGTTCGCTATAGTATATGATAAAGAAATTGAAGTGTGGTCTGAGCCTAATAAAATATCAGATCTTAAATTTTTACTACATGAGGGTACAAAAGTAAAGCAGATTGATACTATTCAAGACTGGGTAAATATTCAACTTGAAAACGGAACATTAGGTTGGATTCAATCCTCTAGTATTAAAATATTAGATTAAATTATTTGTATACTTATAATTAATTATCTCAACTGAGTTAAAAATAATTTCGGACAGAATATGTAGCTGTATCATAAGATTAGATTCACTAATTATTTTTATAGGAATAAGATTGAAACTAAAAATAATCTTTGATAAAATCAGTAGTATTAACAGAAACTTTAACCCTCCAAATAAACATCCAAGAAGACTGTTTAGTAGGCCTAAGTATACAAATTTTATAAGTTTTGTGAATCCTTTTGCAATGAAAATAATAGCTGAATATGATAGCAGAAAAATTAAGATAAAGACTATAATATTTAATATGTCAAAATTTATATTAATTAATTCTACTATCTGTCTTGAAATGATATCATCAAGGTTTGTTGAAATAAAAAAAGAAATAAAAATTCCAAAAAAACCAGATAGTTCAATTATTAGTCCTTTACTATACCCCTTTATTATACCGTAACCTAATAATGCAATTAATATTAAATCAATTAAATTCATAAAACTTAATATATATTTGCAATATACAGAAGGATCGTCATAGACGTTTAATTTTATTAAAAAAATTAATATGATTGATAAACTAGATGAACATATTTACTATATCAAAAAATTCAAATCAAAAGACATTGACGAGATAGAGTCTTTTAAGATTCGGTTTCTTGGCAGAAAGGGAATAATTAATGATTTATTTAGTGAATTTAAAAATGTCCCTTCTGATCAAAAAAAGGAGTATGGTCAAAAAATAAATGAGTTAAAAAATTTAACTCAGAATAAGTATGATGAATTAAAATTAAGTAACTCAAAGTCTGATAAAAGTATTTCAGAAGATTTAACAAAACCTGGATTCCCAATTCCTAAAGGAACTTTGCACCCAATAACTTTAATCAAGAATCAGATAATTGAAATTTTTTCAAAAGTTGGATTTGAATTATCAGATGGGCCTGAAATTGAAGATGATTGGCATAATTTTACTGCTCTTAATCTTCCAAAGCATCATCCTGCAAGAGATATGCAAGACACTTTCTTCATACAACAAGATCCTGATGTTCTATTAAGAACTCATACATCTTCAGTACAGGTTAGGTATTTAGAAAATAATCCTCCTCCACTGAAAATTCTATCACCTGGAAGAGTTTACAGAAATGAGGCTATTTCATCTAGATCTCATTGTATCTTTCATCAAGTTGAAGGAATCTATGTTGATGAAAACGTATCGTTTGCGGATTTAAAACAGATGATTCTATATTTCACAAAGTCAATGTTTGGAAAGTCAAATTTAAGATTTAGACCTTCTTTCTTTCCATTCACTGAACCCAGTGCAGAAGTAGATATATATTGGGGACTTGAAACGGAAACCGATTATAGAATTACAAAGGGGACAGGTTGGCTTGAAATTATGGGCTGTGGTATGGTAGATCCACATGTTCTAGAAAATTGTAATATTGATTCAGAAAAATATACTGGATACGCATTTGGATTAGGTATAGAGAGAATTGCAATGTTAATTTACCAAATCCCAGATATTAGATTATTCTTTGAGAATGATGTAAGATTTTTAAATCAGTTTAAATAATTAATTTATTCTAATTCAAATTTTATTCCTTGGGCTAGGGGAAGTTCAGATGAGAAATTGATTGTATTTGTTTGTCTTCTCATGTAGATTTTCCAAGCATCAGAACCACTTTCTCTTCCACCACCAGTATCTTTTTCACCACCGAATGCACCCCCAATTTCTGCACCAGAAGTTCCTATGTTAACATTTGCTATACCACAATCACTTCCCCAATGTGATAAGAATAATTCAGCATCTTTTAAATTATTTGTCATAATTGCAGAGGAAAGCCCTTGATCAACCTCATTTTGAATTTCAATTGCATTTTCTAAATCTCCAGAATACTTTATAAGGTATAATATTGGAGCAAATGTTTCTTTATGTACAATTTTTAATGAATGATCAACTTCTGCAATAACAGGTTTTACATAACATCCGCTATCATATTGATTTCCAGATAACACACCACCCTCAACTAACCAATTACCTCCTTCTTTTTCAATCTGAGATAGAGCTTCTTCATAAGATTTTACTGCATCTAAATCAATCAGAGGACCTACATGCATATTGGGATCAAGTGGATTACCAATTTTAATTTGACTGTAAGCTTTAACTAAAGCATCTTTAACTTTTTCATATACTTTTTTATGAACAATAAGTCTTCTTGTTGAAGTACATCTTTGTCCACAAGTTCCAACTGCACCAAAAACAGTTCCCATAATTGTCATCTTTAAATCAGCTTCAGGAGTAACTATAATTGCATTATTGCCTCCAAGCTCTAGTAAAGTTTTACCTAATCTAGCTCCTACCTTTTCAGCAACAATTTTCCCCATTCTAGTTGACCCTGTCGCCGATAGAAGAGGTATATTTTTAGACTCAGATAATAACTCACCAATTTTGTAATCACCATTAATTAGACATGAAACACCTTCTGGAATTTTATTTTCTTTGAAAACCTCACCAATTAATTTCTGACAAATTATACTGCACAATGGAGTTTTTTCACTTGGTTTCCAAATTGTTACATTACCACATACCCATGCTAATGCAACATTCCAACTCCAAACTGCGACAGGAAAATTAAATGCAGAAATAATACCAATTACTCCAAGGGGGTGATACTGTTCATACATTCTATGTGTAGGTCTTTCAGAGTGCATTGTTAGTCCGTGTAGTTGTCTTGAAAGACCAACTGCAAAATCACATATATCAATCATTTCCTGAACTTCACCAAGTCCCTCTTGATAGGATTTGCCCATTTCATATGATACTAAAGTTCCTAGTAATTCTTTTTCTTCTCTTAATTTATTTCCAAATTGTCTAACTAATTCTCCCCTCTTTGGTGCTGGAATTTTTCTAAAATCATCAAAAGCTTTTTTAGAAATTTTAATAATATAATCAAAGTCTTTTTTTGACCCACATGATACTTCTCGAATTAATTTACCATCTACAGGAGAAACACTTTTAATAACTTCTCCAGAACCAAACCAATTATTTCCACTAGAGCATCCATTGGCTAATTGATCAATATTATACTTATCAAATAATTTATCTAAATTTTTCATAACTATATTTTTGATACACGAATAGTATTTACCATACCTTTTTTTTCAATTGGCATTGATGTAAGGTTTACAACTTTGTCATTTTTTTGCAGAATATTATTATCAATAGCAATTTTATTAATTTCTTCAATTGTTCTATCAGTACTTTCTGTCCCATTATAAAAGAAAGCTTTTACTCCCCATAATAAATTAAGCTGAGTTAATATTCTCTTATTTGATGTAAAAACTAGAACGTGGGTTTTAGGTCTCCAAGAGGATATTTGATATGCTGTATAACCACTATTTGTTAGTGTGCTAATAGCTTTTGCCTTTGTATCATTAGCAATTTTAGCTGCATGATAACAAATGGATTTTGTTATAAACCTTTCTGATTCATAATCAGTTGGGTGTTTATGTTTTAAAGAAATTAAATCAGAATTCTCTACTTTAGCTATAATTTGAGAGATTGTTTTAATTACTTCAATAGGATGATCTCCAACCGAAGTTTCTCCAGAAAGCATTACTGCATCCGCACCATCCATAATTGAATTTGCAACATCATTAACCTCAGCTCTATTCGGGTTCAAGCTCTTCATCATACTCTCCATCATTTGAGTAGCAATTATTACTGGTATTCTAGCTTTTTTTGCCTTATAAACTAATTTTTTTTGAATTAGAGGGACTTCAGTAGGATTGATTTCAACTCCAAGATCACCTCTAGCAACCATAATACCACTAGCAGATTTCATGATTTCATCAATATTTTTAACTCCTTCAGGTTTTTCAATTTTTGCAATTATTGGGATTCTATGATTGGTAGTTTTATCTAATAATTTTATTAATGATTCTATATCAGAACTATTCCTTACAAATGAAAGTGCAATCCAATCTACATTTTGTTTTGCAGAAAAAATCGCATCCTCAATATCTTTCTCAGTTAGTGCAGGTTGGGAAATATTAGTATTTGGTAAATTAAATCCTTTTTTGGAAGACAGTATTCCGCCCTGAATTACTTCAGCTATAATTTCATCTTTTTTATCTATAACAATAACCTTAAGAATAATTTTTCCATCATCTATAAGAATCTTCTCACCTTTTTTTATATCCTTTGCAAGATTATTGTAATTAAGGTATAATTTCTTATTATCCCCTTTAAACTCTTTGCCGGTTTTAATAATTATATTATCTCCTTCTACAAGCTTAGTATTTTTAACAACTTCTCCTATCCTAAGCTTAGGTCCTTGAAGATCAGCAAGAATTGAAGTATTTGTTGATAGGAGATCATTAATTTTTCTTATTTCCTGAATAAGTTTTTCCGCTTCTTTATGAGTTGAATGCGAAAAGTTAATTCTTAAGACATCAACACCTTCTTTAATAAGACTCTTAATATTTTCAACTGAAGATGAAGCTGGGCCAAGAGTAGCAATTATTTTAGTTTTCTTTATCCTTTTCATATTTCAAAATTAAAATTTTCAAATGTTTGTTCTTCAGATAATATATAAGTAAATGATATATGTGGAATTTTTGACATTTTTTCAATCAAATTTAATGTTGAAAAGTAGCAGTTTTGTTTAATAAAGAAGTCTACCTCTTTATGTGATTCAATCAAAGATAACTCTTTTGAGCTTGAGAAACTAAAAAGAGAATCTTTAAGACTGGACTCATTACCTTCAATCATATATTTATTTTCAAAAAGTTCAAAGTCAATCCCTTTTTCATTTATTTTCCATTCAAAACATGGAACTTTGTAGGTACCATCTATAAGAATATCATTTTTTGATCTTATAAAATTTGTATAACAGTATTTATTTATTTGGAAGGCAAGAGAATAAATTTTTAGATTTGAATGTATAGCAATTAATTTGTAAGTATCCTCTTTAGCTGATTCAAGTTTGAAAATTTTTTTGATAACTCAATGAATTATTACTAATTAATTTTTTTAAATATAACGCATGCATTATGGCCACCAAATCCAAATGTATTTGACATTGCAACATTTATTTCCTTTTTTTGAGCGGAGGAGAAAGTAAAGTTCAATTCGGAATCAATATTATCATCATCATTAAAATGATTAATAGTTGGAGGGACTATACCATGCTTCATTGCTAGCAAACAAGAAATAGATTCAATAGCACCTGCGGCTCCTAATAAGTGACCTGTCATTGATTTAGTGGAATTTATATTTAAATTGTATGAATGATCTTGAAAAACATTCTTAACTGCCATAGATTCTGCAACATCTCCCAGCGGTGTTGAGGTACCGTGCATATTAATATGATCAACATCAGTATAATCAAGACCAGCATCATCTAAACAGTTTTTCATAACTTTAATTGCACCTCTTCCCTCTGGATGTGGTGCTGTCATATGATAAGCATCACATGATAATCCACCTCCAGCAAGTTCTGCATATATTTTAGCCCCTCTATTAATTGCATGTTCATATTCTTCTAAAATTAATGCTCCAGCACCTTCACCAAGGACGAATCCATCTCTGTCTCTATCAAATGGTCTAGAAGCTGATGCTGGATCATCATTTCTTGTAGATAATGCATGCATTGCATTAAATCCAGCTACCCCAGCAATTGTTATTGGTGCCTCTGAGCCACCAGCAACAATTACATCGGCATGACCAATTCTAATATAATTTAATGCATCAATTAAAGCATTGGAAGATGAAGCGCAAGCAGATACAGTTGCATAGTTTGGACCTTGAAAACCATATTTCATTGCTATAAGACCAGGAGCAATATCTGGAATCATTTTTGGAATAAAGAAAGGATTAAACCTAGGAGTTCCATCTCCGTCTGCAAAATTTAAAACCTCATTTTGAAATGTTTCTAATCCTCCGATACCAGCCCCCCAAATTACACCTATCCTATCATAATTTGGACTACTTTCAATTAATTTGGAATCATTAATCGCCTCTTTGGCAGCCACGATTCCATATTGAGAAAAACGGTCATATCTTCTATATTCTTTTTTTTCAAAGTGGTCTTCGGGATTAAATCCTTTTAGCTCACAGGCAAACTTTGTTTTAAAATTTGAAGTATCAAAATGAGTAATATTAGCACAACCACTAGTACCACTTACAAGACCATTCCAATATGAGTCTAAGTCATTACCAATTGGAGTTAAAGCTCCCATTCCAGTTACTACAACTCTTCTTGATGTCATTAATTAAATTTATTTTGATTTTTCTATAAACTCAATAGCTTGACCAACAGAAATAATGTTCTCAGCCTGGTCATCAGGTATTTGAATATCGAATTCTTTTTCGAATTCCATTATTAATTCTACAGTATCTAGAGAATCTGCACCAAGATCATTTGTAAAACTTGCCTCAGGAACAACTTCGTTCTCATCAACCCCTAATTTATCTACTATTATTGCTTTTACTCTTGAAGAAATATCTGACATAATATATTTATTTATGAGTTCAGTTGACAAAATTAAAAAACTTTAATCAAAACTCGTGTAAAATTCTAAATTATACCTTTATTTGTTAAATAAAAAAGTTTTTCATAAAAGTTATGAACCGCTCAAATTATTTATGAATAATAAAATTGTAGTTTTTATATCTGGTAGGGGTTCTAACGCCATAAATATTATTAATTACTTCAGTAATAATGATGATTTTTACGTTTCACATGTCTTCTCAAACAATAAGCATTCTGATTTTGTTAATCATTTAAAAAACACAAATGTTCAATATTTTTTATTTAAAGATGCTGAAATTAGTGGTAAGGTTTTTAACGAACTTAAAAAGATAAAACCTAAGCTAATAATCCTAGCAGGGTTCCTAAAAAAAATTCCTCTTTCATATATAAAGTTTTTCAAAAATAAAATTATTAATATTCATCCATCTCTTCTTCCTAAGTATGGTGGAAAAGGAATGTACGGATTAAATATCCATAAAAAGGTTATTGAAAATAAAGAAGCCGAAACAGGTATTTCTATTCACTATGTTTCAGAAGATTATGATTCAGGTAAAATTATATTCCAAAAGAAATTAAAAGTAGATAAATATGACACACCTGAAAAACTTGAAGAAAAAATTCATAAGTTAGAGTATCAATATTTTCCCAAAGTAATAGAATCTCTTTTAAAAAAAATATGAATAAGTCAATTACTATTTATACAGATGGTTCGTCAATAGGAAACCCTGGACCTGGTGGTTACGGAATAGTTATGCTAGTAGAAGGCGAAGATTACAAAAAAGAATTTAGCCAGGGGTTCAAATTGACAACTAACAATAGAATGGAGCTTTTAGCAGTAATAATTGCTCTTGAAAAAATCAAGATTAAAAATTCTAATGTTACTATATTTACTGATTCAAAATATGTTTCAGATGCAGTTGAAAAAGGCTGGGTATTTGACTGGAAGAGAAAAAATTTTAAGAACAAAAAAAATCCTGATTTATGGATACGATTTTTAAATATTTACAATGAGCATAAAATTAAATTTCATTGGGTAAAAGGACACAGCAATGACTTTTACAATGATAGGTGTGATCTTTTAGCAAATAATGCTGCTCAAGGTTCAAGCCTAATTGAAGATTCAGGTTATACTAACTAAAATCAATTAAATGTCAAACAAATCATTATTAATAGTAGCTTCATTAGCATATGATGGAATCGAAACTATTGAGTATAAAGTTGATCGAACATTAGGTGGAGCAGGATCATTCATATGTTTGTCTGTAAAACATTTTGACTGTATCTCTTCAATAATATCAGTTGTAGGTAATGATTTTCATAATGAAGATCTAGAATTACTTAAATCTTGTGGTGTAGACATATCAGGAATAGAAATTAAAAAAAATGAAAAAACTTTTTATTGGAGCTGTATTTATAAAAACAATTTTAAAGATAGAATAACAACAAAAACTGAATTGAATGTTATGGCCAACTTTAACCCAGTTATATCTCAATCAAATTCAACTCCTGATATTCTATTGCTTGGCAATCTTCATCCTGAGATTCAGCTTAATGCTATAAAGCAGATAAAGAAAAAACCTGAACTTATTATTCTAGATACAATGAACTACTGGATTGAAAATTTTTGGGATACTCTTAAAGAAGTAATTAATAATTCGGACTTAATTTCTATAAATGATGAAGAATCAGAGATGATAACAGGTGAGAAAAATCTTCAAAAAGCAGCTAAAGTTCTTCATAACATGGGTCCTAATTTTGTTATAATTAAGAAAGCAGCTGATGGTGCTGAACTATTTAATTTTGACAAAAAATTTAAGTCTAACGCATTTAAAGTTAAAAAAGTAATTGACCCAACCGGTGCTGGAGATTGTTTTATAGGAGGTATTGCAGGTTATCTTGCGAAATCAGATGAAATTTCATTTGATTCAATTAAATCTGCAATTGCTTATGGCACAGCAATAGCTTCGTATAATGTTGAAAATATGGGAACAAAAAACTTATTAAATTTGTCAATGAATGAAATTAAAACCAGAATCAATAAATTAAATTAAGTGAGTGATCAGCTAAAACATGAATGTGGGATTTCGTTAATCCATTTAAAAAAACCACTTGACTTCTACACACAAAAATATGGTTCATATATGTATGGTGTGGATAAAATGTTCTTGATGATGGAAAAACAAAAAAATAGAGGCCAAGATGGTGCTGGCTATGCAAGTATAAAATTTGACTTAAAACCAGGACAAAAATATTTCTACAGAGTAAGATCATTTGAACAACAGGCAATTCATTCAATCTTTAAAAAGATTAATAAAAAAGTAAATACATTTATAAAATCCGAAAAAATTCAAAAAGGTTCCAATTCATTTTACGAACAAACTCCATTTTTGGGACAAGTTATGCTAGGACATGTTAGATATGGGACTTATGGGAAAAATTCTATTGATTATGTTCAACCCATGATGAGACAAAATAATTGGATGAACAGAAATTTAATTCTTGCAGGTAATTTTAACATGACCAATACTGATGAACTTTTTAAAAGTCTTGTCAAGTTAGGACAGCACCCAAGAGAACAGTCAGACACAATTACTATAATGGAAAAAATAGGACATTTTTTAGATTCTGAGGTAATTTCTGGATATAATAGACTAAAGAAAAAAGGAGTAATAAAATCTGAAATGCCTCCACTTATTGAAAAGGACTTAAATATTGAAAAAATCTTAAAAAAGTCATCAAAGAAGTGGGATGGAGGCTATGTAATAGCTGGTATGATAGGTCATGGAGACTCTTTTGTTATAAGAGATCCTCATGGAATTAGACCTGCATACTATTTTGAAAATGATGAGGTAATTGCAGTAGCCTCTGAAAGACCTGCCATTCAAACAGTTTTTGATGTTACATATTCTCAGATCCATGAGATTCCCAGAGGAAATGCTTTAATAATAAAAAAAACTGGCACTACATCATTAAAAGAAATATTAAAACCAAAAGCTAAAAAATCTTGTTCTTTTGAAAGAATTTACTTCTCAAGAGGTTCAGATGCTGATATATACTTGGAAAGAAAAATGCTTGGTAGTTTACTTATTCCTCAGATAGAAAAATCAATAAAAAAGGATTATAAGAATACAGTTTTTTCATTTATACCTAATACAGCAGAGACATCTTTTTACGGACTAATAGAAAAAGCTAATAAGAATAACCCAAGAGTTGAAAAAATTGCAATTAAAGATGCAAAGTTAAGAACCTTTATTGCTGCTGATAAGGGAAGAGAAGATCTAGTTGCACATGTTTATGACATAACATATGGTGTTATCAAAAATTCAGATAATCTTGTAATTATAGATGATAGTATTGTTCGAGGTACAACTCTTAAAAAAAGTATACTTAAGATGTTATTAAGGTTAAATCCAAAAAAGATAGTTATTGTTTCAAGTGCTCCTCAGATTAGATACCCAGACTGTTATGGAATTGATATGGCAAGAATCGAAGACTTTATTGCATTTAGAGCTGCCATTGAGCTTCATAGAGATAATGGAACAGCAGATAAAGTAATTAAAGAAACATATGATAAATGTGTAATATCAAAAAAAAGAGCAGATTATAAAAATAATCATGTTAAAAATATCTATAAAGACTTTTCTCCTGAGCAAATATCATCTAAAATGTCAGATATGTTAATTGATTCTGATTCAAAAATTGAATTAGATATAATTTTTCAAAAGGTTGAAAATCTTCATAAAGCTTGTAGTAATCATAAAGGTGATTGGTATTTTACAGGAGATTACCCAACCCCTGGAGGAAATAAAGTTGTTAATCAAGCTTTCATAAATTTTGTTGAAGGAAAATCAGCAAGAGCATATTGAATTATAACAAAAAATAATTCCTAAATAAGTTTTGTTTATTTAAAAAAATACCTAAATTGGTTTTACCTGAACATAAGTAGGTTAAGTTCATGGTAAGATTTGGGGCAAAAAAGGGGATTTCTCCCCTTTTTTTATTTTAAATACTTTTTGTTTACTTCTTCCCAATTAATTACATTAAAAAATGCATTTATATAATCAGGTCTTCTGTTTTGATAATTTAAGTAATACGCATGTTCCCATACATCAAGACATAAAATAGGAACACCTCCACAACCATTTGGCATTAAAGGATTGTCCTGATTTGCTGTAGAGCATATCTCAAGTTTACCATCATCATGAGCACATAACCATGCCCATCCTGAACCAAATCTTGTAATAGCTGCTTTACTGAACTCATCTTTAAAATTTTCGAATGAACCAAAATTTGAATTTATAGATTTACCTATTTCTCCAGCTGGATTTCCACCAGAGTTTGGTCCCATTATTTCCCAAAATAGATTATGATTATAATAACCACCACCATTATTTCTTAATCCACTGTCATTAAGGTCAAGAGATTTAAGGATTTCTTCAATACTCTTACCTTCATTTTCAGTACCTGAAATGATATTATTGAGATTATTTGTATAACCATTATGGTGTTTCCCATAATGGATTTCCATAGTTTTTGCATCTATGTTTGGTTCTAATGCATCAAAAGCATAATTTAATTTAGGTAATTCAAAAGCCATAATTTTTTTTTTACAAAATTAGGATTATTTTGTTAAGTATCAATAATCATAAATGAGCTACTCTTATAAAATCATAAACTCTTCTGCAGGATCAGGTAAAACATTCTACCTAGCAATTGAGTTTATAGCTCAACTATTAAATTCAAAAAAAGATGATCATTATAAGTCGATGCTTGCATTAACATTTACTAATAAAGCATCTGCTGAAATGAAAGACAGAATTTTATCTTATCTAAATATTATAGTAAATGAAAATGAAAATGTTATAATCGATATAGTTTCAAGCAAAACAACTCTAAATAATTTAGAAATTAAAGAAAAGGCTTTTAGAGTTTTAGAAAACATTCTTTATAACTATTCAAGTTTCAATGTCATGACTATTGATAGTTTTACCAATAATATTCTTAAGTCATTTAAAACTGAATTTGACATTGAAAAAGACTATTTGGTTGAGTTAGATAGTATGGTTTATATTGATCAAGCGATTGATGACATTTTCATAGATATAAATGATGATGATAATTTAAAGAATCAATTGATAGACTTTGCAAGATTCAAAACTTCTATAAACAAAAGCTGGGATATCTCACATGATTTAAGGGAATTTATTGTTTTTATTCATAAAGAATCAAATAGAGATCAGATCGAATACTTCAGTCAAAAGAATAAAGAATTTTTTTCTAAAATGAAATTAAAGGTTAATAATCTTAGAAATGAGAAAAAAGAGAATTTAAGGAATCTTGCAAAAAAAAGTATAGAACTTATATCAACTAATGGTCTTGATTTTACGGATTTTAGAGGAAGCTACTTCCCTAATTATTTAAACAATATAATTATAAATGACCAACTTCACATAAATGAGTCTATATATAAATCACTCAATGGTGAGACAAGTCTATATAATAAATCTTTGAGCAATAGCAAATCTAATATAATTGAAAAAATAAGATCTTCGTTACTTAATAGTTATAATGAAATAAACAAAACAATAATAGATGTTTTTGTTTTAAATTCATTCCTATCTCATTTACCTTCACTTTCTCTAATAAACTTAATTGAAAATAAGATCAATAAAATTCAAAGTGACAATAACACCAAATTAATTTCAAAATTTAATTCAGAATTAAATTCATTAGTTAAGTCAAATGATGCCCCATTAATTTATGAGAAGCTAGGCTCAAGATTTTCAAATTTTTTTATTGATGAATTTCAAGATACTTCTGAGCTTCAGTGGGAAAATTTAATCCCTTTAATTTCTAATTCAATTCAAAGTGAGTCTCATGATGGTACTAAAGGGTCTTTATTAATTGTTGGAGATCCTAAACAATCAATTTATAGGTGGAGAGGGAGTAGAATTAATCAATTTGTAAATCTTATTCTTGGTGAGACCAATCCTTTTTACATAAATCCAGAAATAGAAAAAATTGATACAAATTACAGGAGTTTAAAAAATATTGTTGATTTTAATTCTGAGTTTTTTTCCTACTTAACAAATAGTCTAGATTTGAAAATATACAATTCAAGTCTTTTAAATTTCAAACAAAAATCAACAAAAAAAGAAGATGGTTATGTTGAAATAGAGTTATATGATTCAGATACTTTCTATGAAAAGATTAAAAATCAAATACTGGATTTGTTAAATCGCGGGTATCTTCCTTCAGAGATTATAATTTTAGTTAGAAAAAATAAATATGCTAAAGAGCTAATACATAATATTGATTCATCCGATTTTGATCTTGTTTCAAGTGATATTTTACAAATAAAAAATTCAGAAATTGTTCAATTTGTTATTTCAATACTTAAGTTGAGTATCTCTGGAAATAATTATGGTGAGAGAAAAAATATAATTGACTTTCTTTATAAAAAAAATTATTTTGAAGGGGATTATTTAACAATAAATGATTGTTTCTTTGACAATCTCGATAAGATAAATATTGATGATTTCCTTAGTAAAATTTCAAAAGAAAAATTTGATTTAAACTATTTTCTAAAGCTTAATGTTTTAGACTCAATCAAATATTGTTGCTCAATATTTAAAATTGATTTAAATAATATTTTTTTGACAGCATTTATAGATAATATATTTGAATTTCTTGAAAAATCAAATGACTCAGTAGATGAGTATTTAAAATATTGGACTAAAAATTTAGATAAAATTAATCTTAGTCTCCCTGATAATCAAAAATCAGTTTGTATATCAACAATTCATAAATCTAAGGGTCTTGAATATCCTGCAGTAATACTTCCAATATATAATGATAAGTTAGATGAAAATAGTTTTAATGATTTTTTATGGCTCTATGAGCCTTTCAGTGAAATTGAATCTTTAAAGTGGATGTTAATTAAAAGGATAAAAGACTTGAATCAAAATTGTCATAACCTTAAAGAAGTATATGACAGTACCGTTCTAAATAACTATATTGACTCAATTAATCTTTTATATGTTGCATTTACTAGAGCTGAAAAAGAGCTTTACATTTTATCAAATAATAAAGTAGGCCTTAATAGTATATCTTCCATAATTAAAGAGTTTCTGAATTATAAGTCATGTGAAAATAATTTTTCTTTTGGTAAGAAAATAAAATATGACAATAGGCCAGAAAATAAGGAAAAATTAGAATGTAGTGGTAAAATAAAAATTGTATCAACTTCAGGTAATTTAAATCAAGCCAAATATATTTCTGATACGCTTTCAGCTATATACAATAAAAATAACACAGCAAGAGTTTATGTCTTTTTTAGTAACCATAAATTAGCTGATCTAGTTAATCTCTTTAACTCAAATCATATTAGTATTTCATCGAACTATCATATTTTGGATTATGATAATTCAAAATTTGATCATGTTATAATCAGTAATATGAATGAAGGGTTATTTCCATTTAATGAGATAAATAGTGATTGTGTATCTAAAAGCAAAAAAAAGGAATTTGAAAGTTTGAGTCTAATTGAGAAGGAAAAAAATATTTCTACTTTATTTTATAGTCTCATTGAAAACTCTAAAGAAGTGCACCTAACTTTTGACTCAAATCTATCATCATTTATAAACGGAGAGAAAAGTAGATTTATAAAGCAACTAGAGCTCTTAAATACAAATTATACTATCTCTTACAATTCGATAAATCAAAAAATAACATTTGATAATCAAATTAGTGAGGAAATTAAAAGTGATAAAAGAATTGATCAAAAAATAAATGATATTTTAAAATCAGGAATTTCAGCATCTACATTAAACTTATTTATTAAGAATCCTTATTTATTCTACGAACAAAAAATATTAGGAATAGATGATATTGAAGATTCAAAATATTTAAGTTATATGGATCAAGGAACATTAATACATGAGGTAATTGAAAAACTATATAGTCCATATAAACTAATAGATCTTGAATTAGAGCATATTGAAAAAATGAGAAGAAATATAGACAACCAAACTAGTGAATCTTTTATAGAATTATATTCCAAGAAACCAGAAGGTAAAAACTTAATATTTTTAGAAATCGTTAAAGACTACATAACTAATATTTTAAATTTTGAAAAAGAACAATTAAATAACGAAAAAGCTCAGATTAAGATTCTATCACTAGAAGAAAGATTGTCATCTGAAATTAATGTAAATAATACAACAGTTAAAATTAATGGTATTATTGATAGAATTGACTTATTTAATGGAAAAATAAGAGTTATTGATTATAAGTCAGGATTTGTAAATCCAACAGTTCTAGATATAAAAAATTTAGATAAAATTAAGTTAGACTACAAATATTCAAATTTGTTACAATTACTTATCTACAAATTACTTGTATCAAATAATTATAAAGAGCTGAGTATTGGCCAAATAGGAATTTATTCAGTGAAAAAAAGTACTTCTCCATTTATTTCAATTAAAGATCATAATCAAGTAAGCATAAGAGAAGTAGAAAAACTATTAATTGAGATTATAACGGATATAATTGAAACAAATGAATTTATTAATACGGAAAATCCTTCATAACAATATCTGAGACAATTTTTCCAGATATTAATGATGGAGGTACACCAGGTCCTGGAACAGTTAGTTGTCCAGTAAAATATAGTCCCTTTATTTTCTTACTTTTCATCTTTGGTTTAAAGATTGAGGTTTGAAATAATGTATTTGCTAACCCATAAGCATTTCCTTTGTATGAGTTATAATCATCTATAAAGTCATTAACACAAAATGATTTTTTAAAAATTATATTATCACTTATTTTTTCGCCTGAGATATCCTCTATCCTTTTTAGAACTATATTTAAATATTTTTCTCTTATTTCTTCTTTATCTTCTAAGTCTGGAGCAATTGGAATTAATATAAAACAATTCTCACAGCCATCTGGTGCCATACTTTTGTCACTTAATGAAGGGAAATTCAGATAGAAAAGTGGAGATTCAGGCCATTTAGGATTATCATATATTTCAGAGGCATGATTATTCATATCAACATCAAAAAATAAATTATGATGGGGTAATTTTTTTACTTTTTTGTTTAAGCCTAGATAAAATATAAGTGAAGAAGGTGCAAAAACTTTTTTATCCCAAAATGAATCATCATAATTTTTTAAATGATTAGGAATTAGTTTCTCGGTATGATTATAATCAGCTCCACTAATAACAATATCTGCAGAAAATTCTTTGCCATTTGAAATAACTCCTTTAACTTTTTTCTCACTAACTATAATTTCTTCAATATTGTGTTCAGACTTAAACTTTACTCCTTTTTCTTTTGCAAGATTTATCATTGATTCAACAACTTTATACATACCTCCTTTTTCTGGAAACCAAGTACCAAGGCCAAAGTCTGCATGATTCATTATATTATAAAAAGCAGGAGTATTTTCAGGTTTTGCGCCTAGAAATAAAACAGGAAATTCCATTAATTGACGGAGCTTCTTGTTTTTGAAATATCTACTAACTTCAGATTTTATATTAGTTGTAAAGTATCTTAACCTTCTAATAGTTCCAGGAGTTACTAATTCTAGAATTGATTTACCAGGTTTATAAACAACCTTTTCCATAGCAACAGAATAATTATTCTTAGCCTCAGCCATAAATTTTAAGAGATTTTTTGAAGCGCCTTTTTCAATCTTTTCAAACGTTTCACTTATTTTTTCAAGGCTATCTTCAATCTCTATGTAATCATTTTTTCCAAAATAAACTCTATAAGCTGGATCTAATTTTTTCAAATTATAGAAGTCACTAACAGATTTATCAAAGTCATTAAAATATTTCTCAAAAATATCTGGCATCCAATACCATGATGGTCCCATATCAAAGGTGAATCCATTAGCTTCAAATTTTCTAGCCCTTCCACCAAATGAAGAGTTTTTTTCAAATACAGTAACATCATACCCCTTATCTGCTAGATAAGTTGCAGCGGAGATAGAGGAGAAGCCAGAACCAATAATTAAAATTTTTTTAATCATTTTTAGAGGTGATGTAGTCATAAAGTATAGATCCAAGGACTACAATCATTGATAGAATAACTATAAAAGCAACAAATGATTTACTCATGTTAAAAATTTTGAATGATAAAAGTATAAAATATCGTAGATTTAGTTCAATTATGATAGGAATTTTAGATAAGAAATTTTTATTTGCAATAATTTTATTAACATCTTGTAATCAAAAAATTGAATCTAATACTGAAGCCTCAGTTGATGAAAATAAATTAGATATAATTGAATATGAAACTCCTCTAACATTTGAAAAAGATTTTGAAACTGAGTATAATTTAGAGGAATGGACTGAGTTCACAGTTCTTAAATATAATATTTTAGTTTTAGCTAATTCAATTTCTGGATATATTGATAATGATTCAAAATACCTTGAAGATATATTAAATAAATTAGGAAATAACTCAAGAGAGCTCTTGAAATCTGATTTTAATTTATTTATTAGTAGTCCCGAGATTAAAGGGCGACTTAAGCTCCTTGATATTCAAATACAAAAAACTAAACATAATCTATCAAAATTAAATAAGAGCGAAGGACTAGAAGAACTTAATAAAATTATAGTTTTTTACAACTACTCAGCTAATATGATAGAATCAATACTAGTAGATTCTATAAATTAGGATTACCATTTAGTTTATTTATTTGCAGGTCTATCTCAAAATCTTCAATTTTTCTAAATAACATTTCTATTTTATCAATTTTAAAGCTATAGTCAATATTTTCGGAGACATTATCTAACATATCCCAGCTAAAATCATTCAGCCCAATCATTTTCATTAATTTATTAGATGTAAAAGGAATAAATGGTTCAGAAAGAACAGATAAATAAGTAATTATAATATAGGAAGTTTGAAGAATCTGTTCTACTCTTTCAGGATCAGATTCTTTAATTTTCCATGGCTCTGTTTCTGCAAGATGTTTATTACCAACTCTTGCTATATTCATTAAGCTTTTGACTGCTTCTCTAAATTTAAATTCATTCAAGCACAGTTCAATTTTACTCTTTAAGGATTTAACTTCATTTAAAACTAATTCATCAATATTATTTTTTGAATTGGGATTTGGTATTTTACCATAATAATATTTATTTATCAAAGAGAGAACTCTGTTTGTAAAGTTTCCATAAATACCAACTAATTCACTGTTATTTCTGGTTTGAAAGTCTTTCCAGGTGAAGTCATTATCTTTTGTTTCTGGACATGTAGAGATTAAAACATATCTCAAAACATCTTGCATGTTTGGAAAGTCAATTAAATATTCATGAAGCCAAACTGCCCAGTTCCTAGAAGTTGAAATTTTATTACCTTCAAGATTTAGGAATTCATTTGCGGGAACATTTTTTGGTAGAATAAAATCACCAAACATTTTTAACATAATTGGAAAAATTATACAATGAAAAACAATATTGTCTTTACCAATAAAGTGAATAAGATTAGTATTAGGATTTTTCCAATACTGCTCCCAATCTTTATCATTTTCTTTAGCCCATTCAATTGTAGATGAAATATATCCAATAGGTGCCTCAAACCAAACATATAGCACCTTGCCATCTTCACCATCTATTTTAACAGGTATACCCCAATCAAGATCTCTTGTAACTGCCCTTGGTTTTAATCCACTATCTAGCCATGACTTAACCTGTCCAACAACATTTATCTTCCATTTATCTTTATTTTCAACTGTTATCCAGTTCCTAATAAAATCTTCAAATTCATCAAGTTTTATATAGTAGTGTTTAGTTTCTTTAAGAATTGGAGTTGAATTAGAGATAGTTGATTTAGGATTTTTTAATTCATCAGGACTCAGAGTTGATCCACACTTTTCACATTGATCTCCATATGCTTCATCAAAACTACAAATAGGACAAGTACCAGAGATATATCTATCAGCCAAAAATTGATTTTCATCCTCATCGAAAAACTGTTCTGATTTAATAAGTGAAAAAAGATTTTTTTCTTCAAGATTTTTAAAAAACTTTAAAGAAGTCTCATGATGAACTTTATTTGAAGTTCTTGAATAATTATCAAATAAAATTCCAAATTCATCAAATGATTTTTTTATCATTTTATGGTATTTATCAATTAACTCATTGGGAGAGATAGAGGCTTTTTTAGATGCTAATGAAATTGCAACCCCATGTTCATCACTTCCACATATAAATGCAACATCATTATTTGTAAGTCTTTTGAATCTAGAGAATATATCAGCAGGGATATAAACTCCTGCTAAATGCCCAATATGTATTGGGCCATTTGCATATGGAAGTGCTGCTGTAATTGTAAAAGTTTCTTTATTATTTGGCATTGAAACTCTTGTTAAAATTCAAAATCAATCCAAGATAAAATATTAAATTAGTAATTGAAACTATTCCTAAATGTTTTTAATTTTTGATACTGAAACTACTGGACTTCCAAAAAAATGGAGTGCTCCTTTGACAGATTTTGACAACTGGCCAAGACCCATTCAGGTAGCTTGGCAACTTCACAACGAAAAAGGAATTTGTGTTTCGAGTCAGAGTTACATTATTTATCCAAAAGGTTTTACAATTCCTTATGATTCTGAAAAGATTCATGGTATTTCAACTCAGCTTGCAAAAAAAATTGGAGTAGAAGTGGAGTTTGTTCTTGAAAAATTTAAGGATGACCTGAGTAAGTCAAAATTCATTTGTGGTCATAATTTAAATTTTGATGAAAAGATTTTAGGCTCTGAGTATCTCAGAATTGAGGGAAAAAATCCAATTAAAGATTTCCCAAAAATTGATACCTGTACAGAGGAAACGGCTCAAATATGTATGTTGAAAGGTGGAAGAGGGAGAAGATTTAAGCTTCCAACTTTAATGGAGTTATATAGTCATCTTTTTAATCAGAAATTTCAGTTAGCACATAATGCCTCAGCTGATGTTGAAGCTACTGCACTTTGCTTATTTAAACTTTTAAAAGATAAAAAAATTCATCCTGCATCACTTTCAGATAATGAAGATATTTATTTGAACTTATCAAATTTAGATCTTGAAAGAGTCAAAGCTCAAGGTATAGATCATCTTAATTTATTTGAAGAATCTAAGAGGTTAAAATTAGATGAACAAGCAGACAAAAATGATTTTTCAATAACTAATGAAAAATTAAAACAAGATTTTGAATTTGCTCACCTTCATGCATACACTCAATTCTCAATTTTACAGTCAACTTCTAGGATTTCAGATTTACTTAATCAATGTATTGAATTTTCACACGATGCTATTGCTATAACCGATAAGTCAAACTTAATGGGAGCATTTCACTTTATAAAGACTCTTAAAAATTATAATGAAAATCTTAAAGATGGTCAGAAGTATATTAAGCCAATTGTTGGGTGTGAATTAAATGTATGTGAAAATCATTTAGATAAATCTAACAGAGATAATGGATATCAAATGGTTTTTTTAGCAAAAAATAAAAATGGTTTTAGAAATTTATCAAAATTAAGTTCTATAGCCAATATAGATGGATTCTATTATGTTCCAAGAGTTGATAAGGAAATATTAAAAACTTATTCTGAAGATCTAATTGTTTTGTCAGGAGGATTAAATGGAGAAATTTCCTCCAAAATCTTAAATCAAGGCGAGGAAAAAGCAGAAGAATCTTTAAAATGGTGGATAGATAATTTTAAAGATGACTTTTATTTGGAAATTCAAAAGCACTATCAAGAAAATGAAGATTATATAATTCCAATTCTTAAAGATTTTAGTATAAAGTATGGGGTAAAACTTATTGCAACTAATAATTCATATTATACTTCTAAATCTGAGGCAAATGCACACGATATTTTACTATGTGTTAGAGATGGTGAAAAACAATCAGTTCCAATCGGGAAAGGAAGAGGGTTTAGGTATGGTCTTCCAAATGAAGAATACTATTATAAATCTAAAGATGAGATGTTGAAGATTTTTAAAGATATACCTGAAAGTATTTTTAATATTTCAGAAATAATTAATAAAGTTCAAACATTTGATCTAGCAAGAGAGGTTTTACTCCCAGATTTTAAAGTCCCTGATAAATTCATGCAAAAGGATGATTTTGATAATCAAAAAGGTCAAAACTTATATCTAAGACATTTGACTATTGAGGGAGTTAAGAATAAGTATAGAGAGATATCCAAAGATCTTGAAGAAAGAATAGATTTTGAGTTAGATGTAATTGCAAAGACTGGTTACCCAGGATATTTTCTAATTGTTCAAGACTTTATTAATGCTGCAAGAGAGATGAATGTATCAGTTGGTCCTGGGAGAGGTTCAGCAGCTGGTTCAGTTGTTGCCTATGCTCTTGGGATAACAAGTGTAGATCCTATAAAATATAATTTACTTTTTGAAAGATTTTTAAATCCAGATAGAGTAAGCCTACCAGATATTGATATCGATTTTGATGATGAAGGAAGAAATAAAGTTATTGAATACGTAGTTGACAAGTATGGCTCTGATCAAGTAGCACAGATAATTACCTATGGAAGAATGGCCGCTAAATCTTCAATAAGAGATACAGGTAGAGTTTTAGATTTATCACTATCAGAGGTTGACAGAATATCAAAATTAGTTCCAAACATGAAACTAAATGATATATTTTCAATGAATGAGTCTGATTTAAAATCAGAATTAAGAACTGATGAATTTAGCAGGGTAACAGAATTAAAAAAATTATATAAGGCTTCTGATTTGTCTGCTCAAACTTTGAAACAAGCAAGTTTGCTTGAAGGCTCGCTAAGGAATACTGGGATCCATGCTTGTGGAGTAATTATAACTCCAAGTAATATTTCAGAGTTTGTACCTATAACTAAAGCAAGGGATTCAGATTTTTATGTGACTCAGTTTGACAATTCTGTCGTTGAAGATGCAGGACTATTAAAGATGGATTTTCTTGGTCTTAAGACACTTACTATCATAAAGGATACAATTAAATTGATCAAATACAAATATGGTACTGAGCTTGATCCAGATAATTTTCTTCTAGATGATAAAAAGACTTATGAACTATTTCAAAAAGGTGAAACTGTTGGAATCTTTCAGTATGAATCTCCAGGTATGCAAAAATATTTAAAAGACTTAAAACCTACTGAATTTAATGATCTTATAGCTATGAATGCTCTTTACAGACCTGGACCACTAGAATATATTCCTTCTTATATTTCAAGAAAAAATGGTTCTGAGCCTATCACATATGATATCCCTGAAATGGAAGAATTTCTTAAAGAAACATATGGGATAACAGTTTATCAAGAACAAGTAATGTCACTTTCTCAAAAAATTTCAGGGTTCTCAAAGGGTGAAGCAGATCTCCTTAGAAAGGCTATGGGTAAAAAAATATTTTCATTAATTGAAAAATTAAAACCTAAGTTTATGAAAGGTGGTCAAGAGAATGGATATACAATAGAAGTTTTAGAAAAAGTATGGAAAGACTGGGAAGCATTTGCCTCATATGCTTTTAATAAATCTCACTCTACATGCTATGCTTTGATTGGATATCAAACTGCATTTTTAAAAGCAAATTATCCCTCAGAATATATGGCTGCTGTACTATCAAATAATATGAATGATATAAAACAAGTTAGCTTTTTTATGGAAGAATGCAAAAGGATGGGAATTACAGTATTAGGTCCTGATATAAATGAATCATATTATAAATTTAATGTTAATGATGATAAAGCAATTAGATTTGGAATGGGTGCTGTAAAAGGAGTTGGAAAAGGTGCTGTTGAGACAATTATAGAGAATAGGAAAGATAGTAAATATGATGATATATTTGATTTTGCCAAACGAATAGATCTTAGATTAGCAAATAAAAAAACTTTTGAAAATCTTGTTTTAGCGGGTGGGCTAGACTCATTTAAACTTAATAGGTCTCAATACTTTAATCTAGATAACGAAGGGTTAAGCTATATTGAAAAAGCTATTAAATTTGGATCAAAACATCAAGAGTCTGTCAACTCTTCACAAATAAATCTTTTTGAAGATGATAGCCATGACATGTCAATTAATCCTGTTATTCCGGAATGTAGTGAATGGATAAATTTAGAGAAATTAAAAAAAGAAAGAGAAGTTGTTGGCATCTATATTTCAGCTCATCCATTAGATGATTATGTAAGAGAACTAAACAATTTTACCTCTACTGGATTAACTGCCTTAAACAATTTAAATAAACTTTTAAATAAAGATTTTTATGTTGGAGGAATAATAAACGAGGTTGAACACCTTGTGTCTAAAACTGGAAATGGATTTGCTGTTTTTTCATTTGAAGATTTTAATGATCAGTATAAGTTTAGAATATTTGGTGAAGAATATCTAAAGTATAAACATCTATTAGAAGATAATAAAATTCTAAGGTTAAGACTACTTGTTAAAGAGGGTTGGGTCAATAAGGATACGGGTAGAGTTAGCGAGCCAAGAATTCAATTTTTGAATATAGAACTACTTGATGGTATAATTGATTCTAATTCAAAAAAAATAACACTTAAACTTGAATCAAGTGCAATTAAAAAAGAAGATGTAATAAAATTAAAATCTACGTTATTTAAATATAAAGGGTCCAGTCCAGTATACTTTGATATTCATGATTACAAAAATGAATTTAAACTAAATATGATATCTGAAGATACTAAGGTTAATATATCTAAAGAACTATTGATATCACTAGAGGAAGATGAATTCTTGTATAAATTAAATTAAATCAAATTGTATTTCTTTGAATAATTAATATTAGATTTGCTCCTTAAAATAGTTATTATGGCATTAGAGTTAAATGATTCAATTTTTGAAGAAAAAGTTTTAAAATCAGACAAACCAGTACTTGTTGATTTTTGGGCAGAATGGTGTGGTCCTTGCAGAATGGTTGGACCTATAATTGATGAGTTAAGTAAAGAGTTCCAAGGTAAAGCTGTGGTTGGTAAAATTGATGTTGATGCAAATCAAGAATTTGCTGCTAAATATGGTGTTAGAAATATTCCGACGGTTTTATTGTTCAAAGACGGAGAATTAATCTCAAGGCAAGTTGGAGTTGCTCCAAAAAAAACATATGAAGATGCAATAAATGCAGCTTTATAAATCAAAATAATTATATT
>JAFMFH010000058.1 GCA_017856235.1 Flavobacteriaceae bacterium
GGTCTGGTAAACTTGATGGATTATGTAAATCTTTTGTAATTCCATTATTAAGATGAATTTTATAAACAACACCAGGAGTGGTTGTTAGTAGATTTACATCAAATTCTCTTTCTAATCTCTCAGTTATTATTTCTAAATGAAGCAAACCCAGAAAACCACATCTAAAACCCAATCCAAGTGCAGAAGAAGACTCTGCCTCAAAAGAAAAACTAGCATCATTTAATTGTAATTTTGCTAAACCATCTTTTAATTTTTGATATTCAGAACTATCTACTGGAAATAATCCACAAAAAACAACTGGCTTACTTGGTTTAAACCCTGGCAATGCCTTAACATTTGGCTTAGAAGCATCACAAATTGTGTCCCCAACTTTTGTTTCTGAAAGAACTTTAATTCCAGTAGTTATAAAACCTATCTCTCCAGCGTTTAGTTCATTCATATCCTTGGGTTTAGGTGTAAAAACTCCTACTTTTTCAACAATATACTCTTGATTAGTAGATAACATCTTAATCTTCATATTTTTTGAGATTTTACCATCAATAACTCTAATTAAGATTACTACACCCAGATATGTATCGTACCAACTATCAACTAATAAACATTTTAAATTTTCATTTTGATTTCCCTCTGGAGCTGGTAATTTTTTAACAATTTCCTCAAGAATATCCTCTATTCCTTCACCAGTTTTTCCAGAGCATGGAACTGCATTTTCTGTTTCTATTCCAATTACATCTTCAATTTGTTTTTTTGTTTTTTCTAAGTCTGATGCTGGTAAATCAATTTTATTTAAAACTGGAATAATTTCATGATTGATATCTAAAGCTTGGTATACGTTTGCTAATGTCTGTGCCTCAACACCCTGAGTGCTATCTACAATCAATATAGATCCCTCACATGCATATAATGATCTACTAACCTCATAACTAAAGTCTACATGCCCAGGGGTATCAATTATATTTAAAATATAATCTTTACCATTTTTTGCTTTATAATTTAGTTTTACTGTTTGAGCCTTAATTGTAATCCCTCTTTCTCGTTCAATATCCATTGAGTCAAGAACTTGGGCTTTCATTTCTCGATCTGTTAAACCACCACACTTATGAATAATTCTATCTGCTATTGTAGATTTTCCATGATCAATGTGTGCAATTATCGCGAAGTTTCTTATGTGATCGATTTTATCCATTGTTTATGATCTAATTTTTGCACCGATCTTTTTTTCAACAGTTTCAATCACCAATTTATTAATTCTATCTAAATCATCATCATTAAGGGTTTTGTCTGATGACTGAATAGTTAAGTTAATTGCCACAGATTTTTTATCATTTGGTATATTTTCGCCCTCATACACATCAAAAATATTTGAATTCTTAATCAATCCTTTATCAATATTATTGATGATTTCTAAAATATCTTGAGCTTCAATATTTTTATCAACTATGAATGCAAAATCTCTTTCTGATTTCTGAAAATCTGAAGTTTCATATTTTGGCTTTTGATCATTTAACGATTTTTTTGTGACTTTTAAATTATCAAGAAAAATTTCAAATCCCATCAAGGCTTCTGTTTTAATATCAATTTTTTTTAAAATATTTGGATGTATCTCACCAAAATATGCTGCAAGATTTTCTTTACCTTTGTTTAAAAATATTCTGCCTGATTTTCCAGGATGATAATAATCAGGAGCTTGGTCATCAATATAAAGTTTAGATTTATGATATCCAGCCTCAACTATAGTCTGTATTACATCCCTCTTTACGTCAAATACATCAACATTTCTTGATTTTTCCAGCCAAGATGATCTTGAAATTTTTCCAGCTTTTAAACCAGTTAAAACAGTTTCTTGCTCTCCAGGCTTTGTCCCATTGAATATTGGACCTATTTCAAACAAAGCAACATCTTTGAAACCTCTATTTATGTTTTTATTTAGATAAATAATTAAATTTGAAAAAATAGAATTTCTTAGAACATTTAGATCTGCGCTAATGGGATTAATAATTTTTGATTGATTTTTATTTTTGCAGAATAGTTCATTGACCTTAGAATCCGAGAAAGACCACGTAATAGCCTCAAGGTAACCTTTGGAAGCCACAGCTCTTTGCAAAAAATGAAATAATTTTTGAGATTTATTTAAAGTAGGTTTGTTTCTAACTTTTTTGGGTTCAATTGTTTCTATCTTGTCATATCCATAAATTCTAACCAATTCCTCTATAATATCAATTTCTTGATTAATATCAGGTCGCCAACTTGGCACTGTTAGTGAAAGAATATTTTTTTTCTTTTCAATAATAAAACCTAAATTATTTAATATTTCTAAAATTTCTTTATTTGAAATTTCAAATCCAGAAATTTTTTTAAATGAGTCTGGGTTAAAATCAATGATTGTATTTTTAAATTCGTTAATTGACTGAACATTAATCATGCTTACAGATCCTCCACAAATTTGAGTAATAAGCTCAGCAGCTCTATTCAATCCTTGTTCGATAGATTGAGGATCTATCCCTCTCTCAAATCTAAATTTTGCATCAGTATCAATATTAAGTTGTTTGGCAGTTT
>JAFMFH010000013.1 GCA_017856235.1 Flavobacteriaceae bacterium
AGAAAAACTGGATATGACTACAGAGATATGATTAAAGCAATCGAAGAAGCTAAGCCAGCATCAATAGTAATGAGCTCATGGACAAATAGTTTTGGAACTAATACTATTTTTAGTCCTGGTTTTTATGGTATAAGCTCTGAAACTCCTACTGTTGATATTAGTATGGAAGATTTTGGACTTCTATATAGATTAGCAGAAAATAATCAAAAGCCAACTTTAAATGTTAACATTCAGTCAAAAGAACTTGGTAAAGTTCCAACCTATAACTCTTTAGGAAGAATTGAAGGTGTAGAAAAACCAAATGAATATGTAATTCTTTCAGCACATTTGGACTCTACAGGTGGTGGAACTGGTGCAACAGATAATGGTACAGGAACTATTACAATGATGGAGGTAATGAGGATCTTGAAGAAAATTTACCCAAACCCAAAGAGAACAATTATTGCTGCTCATTGGGGTGCTGAAGAACAAGGACTTAATGGATCAAGTGCTTTTGTTGAAGATCATCCAGAGATAGTAGAAAACTTACAGGCTTTATTTAATCAAGATAATGGAACAGGAAGAGTAGTTCAAATAAATGGCCATGGATTTACTGAGGCATACAGATTTATAGGAGAATGGCTTCAATATGTACCATCAGAAATAAGAGATGAGATTGATACAGAATTTCCTGGAATACCAATTCCTCTTAATTCCTATGAAGAAAATGGAGTAATTGTTCCCTCTGGTGGTTCATCTGATTGGAGAAACTTTGTTTCATCAGGAGTTCCAGGTTTTAATTTAAGATCTCTTGATTTTTCTTATGGTGGTGATAGCCAGTATCACTATACTTGGCATACTAATAGAGATACTTATGATAAAATAGTCTTTGATGATGTAAGAGATAATGTAATCCTGATAGCTATATTAACATACCTTGCAAGTGAGGAAGAAGAATTAATGCCAAGAGATAGAAGATTACTTCCTATTGATCCTTTAACAGGTAAAAGAGGAGAATGGCCTTCTCTTAGAATTCCTAATAGAGACGGAACTGAAGATAACTAATATGGAAAACCTATTATTGCTGTTTGAAAATATTACATCTGTTAATAGAGCAATAATAATAATTTCTGGTATTACCTTTTTTTGGATAATTGAAGGAATTGTGCCTTTTAAATTCCTTAGTTATAAAAAATGGATCCATTCAATTCCAAATTTTTTATTAACTATAACTACTTTAATTGTAAATTTTTTCTTTGCATTTTTATTAGTCTTTGCTTCTGATTGGTCAAACCAAAATAACTTTGGAATAATACATTTAATCAATTCATCTACATTAATAAGCGTAATAATTGGATTATTGTTACTTGATTTAATTGGAGCATACCTTCCCCATTTAGTTCAACACAAGGTAAAATTGTTATGGTACATACATATTGTACATCATACTGATAATAAAGTTGATACAACAACTGCCAACAGACATCATCCATTAGAAAGTATAGTTAGGTTTATATTTACATTTATTGGAATATTCGTGTCAGGAGCTCCCATAGGTCTAGTTCTTCTATATCAATCTATCTCAGTTCTTGCTTCTCAGTTTAATCATGCTAATATTCAAATCTCTAGTAGGTTTGATAATATTTTAAGCTATGTAATTGTGTCTCCAAATATGCATAAGGTTCATCACCACTTTGAATTACCCTATACAGATTCAAACTATGGTAATATTTTTTCTATATGGGATAGAATTTTTGGAACCTACATGGAATTAGATAAGAATAAAATAATATATGGAGTAGATACTGATATTGACGAGAAGTTAAATTCCAAATTTGTAAGCTTACTAGAAAGGCCATTTAAAAAATGGTATAATCATTTTAGATGATTTCTTTAATTTTTTTTGTTAAGGAATCTATTCGTGTGAAAATTGACTCTTCTCCCTTCGACATATCCTTAACTTTAAAAATATCTTCCTTCAGTTCTTCCTCGCCAATAATTACAACAAAATCAATTCCCTTTTTATTTGCATAGTCTAATTGCTTTTTAATTGAAATGTTGTCAGGATATATTTCGCAGATAATACCATCTTTTCTTAACTGATTTACAGAGTCAATAAAATTAAATATTTTATCAGTCCCAAAATTTAGAAATAGGAATGACTTAGATGAGTCTAATATGTTAGGGAAAAGATTAAGCTCTTCGAGGATTAAAAAAATTCTATCAAAACCAAAAGATATACCAAAGCCACTTAATTTAGGATTATTCTTCTGGACTAAGTCATCATATCTCCCTCCTCCTCCAATGGAACCTATATTAAAGTCCTTGGGAGAGGAGATCTCAACTATGGTACCAGTATAATATCCCAAACCTCTTGCAAGAGATAAGTCAAATTTAATCTCAATATTGTTTAGTTTAAATTTATTACAGGTATTAATTATTTTTTCAATTAAATCAATTGAATTAGAAGAAATATTTTTAGTATTGAACTCTTTTCTGACAATATCAATTTTATTTTCATTAGAACCCTCTATATTAAGAAAAAACATAAGTTTATCAATTGACTCAGCACTAATTCCTTTTTTGACTAATTCATCTTCAACTCCATTAATACCAATTTTGTCAGACTTATCTAGTATTGAAGAAATTTCGGATAAGCTATTGAGATTCATAATTTTTGTAATACCCTCAAGAATTTCTCTATTATTTATCCTCAGAACTAATCTTGGCAATCCAAGACTATCAAAAACATAGTCATATACTTTAATACACTCTACCTCATTTAAATAGTTTTTTTCTCCAATTATATCGACATCGCATTGAAGAAATTCTCTGTATCTACCCTTTTGAGGTCTATCTGCTCTCCAAACTAGCTGCGTTTGAAATCTTTTAAATGGTAGGGTAATAATATTTAAGTTTTGTTGAACATACCTAGATAAAGGAACTGTTAGATCATACCTCAGGGCTTTATCACTTATAGAGTTGGCAAATTTTGATAGCTTTCCATCATTAAGTGAATTTAAATCTGCTTTTTTAACTTTTTCACCTGAGGATAGAATCTTAAATATTAAAGAGTCCTCTTCATCTCCATATTTATCTGAAAGTAAAGAGAGATTTTCAAATGAAGGTGTTTGTATCTCCTCAAAATTAAATGACTCGAAGGTGTCTCTTAAAACTTTTAAAAGATAATTTCTTTTTTTTAATTCTATTGAAGAAAAATCTCTTGTTCCTTTTGGTGTATTCAGTTTTTGAGACATCAAAAATTTATTTGATAATCATGTGAACATTAAAGTTATGAAATTATTTCTTTTCGGCTAGAAGCTCAAAATTTAATTGAGTGGAAACTTCTCTATGAAGCCTGATAGATGCCTGGTATTTTCCTACTCTTTTAATAGATTTACCGGGAATTGAAATATTTTCTTTTTCTACTTCAATTTTTTTATCAACTAAACCTTTAGCAACATCAGCATTAGAGATTGAACCAAAAAGTTTTCCATCTGGTCCAACTTTTGCTGAAATTTTAAGATCAAGTTTAGAAATTTTTGCAGCTAATTTCTCAGCAGCATCAATTATGGACTTTTCTTTAAAAGCTTTTTGTTTTAGGTTTTCAGCTAATACTTTTTTGGCAGATTCTGTTGCTAAAACAGCTTTTCCTGTTGGTATCAGAAAATTCCTACCATAACCAGACTTAACTGTTACTATTTCATCTTTAAAACCAACGTTTGCAACGTTCTCTTTTAATATAATCTCCATAATTATTTTAATAAGTCTCCAACATATGGCAACAAAGCTAAATGTCTAGCTCTCTTAACTGCAGTTGCAACTTTTCTTTGATATTTTAGTGAAGTACCTGTTAGTCTTCTTGGTAGAATTTTTCCTTGCTCATTAATAAATCTGTTTAAAAAGTCAGGATCTTTGTAATCAACATATTTAATACCTGATCTTCTAAACATACAATATTTCTTTACTTTAGAAGTATTGATATCTAGGGGAGAAAGATATCTTACCTCACCCTCACTTTTAATTTTTGATTGCTCATCAATACCTGCCATAATTAACTAGCTTTTTTTGTATTTCTATTTCTTCTTTTTTCTGCCCACTCGACAGCATCTTTTTCGAGAGTTACAGTCAAATACCTCATAACAGTTTCGTCTCTTTTAAACTCAAGTTCTAGAGACGATATAGTATCTGCAGGAGCAGTATATTCAATAAGATTATAAAACCCAGTACTCTTATTTTGAATAGTATACGCTAACTTTTTTAAACCCCAAATTTCTTTACTAATAATCTTAGCACTATTAGACTTTAAATACTTTTCGTATTTGTCTACTACTTTTTCAACTTGCTCTTCTGAAAGAGCAGGGTTTAAAATAAATACCGTTTCGTAGTTTTTCATCTTAAAATCTTAGGCCGCAAAATTAGGTTTTTAAATAATATCTGCCAAATTTATTTTTAAGTAAAGTATTTGCTAATTAGGATCAACATCTACAATGACTTTTACGCTTCTATATTTTGATATAGAATCAAAACTTTTCATAATTAATAAAAATTTACTTCTAAAAAGATTTAAATCCTTTAAATCTTTAAGTTTTACAAGAAATTCTTTATGATATTTATTTTTAATTCTTGAAATTTCTGGATATACAGGCCCTAATATTAGACCTTTAAAGTTTGCTCTTATAGCAATATTTAACCAATTAGAAGAACTATTTAGTTTATCAAAACTTTTGTCTTTCATAGTTATCCTAATAAGTCTTACAAAGGGTGGATAATTATAGTCTTTTCTTTCGATAAGTTGTTTTTCATACATTTTATCGAAATCGTTATTAATTACATTAATAATAATTGGATGATCTGGTTGGTATGTTTGAAGATACACCCTACCCCTTTCACCTGATCTTCCTGATCTTCCAGCAACTTGAGTTAAAACTTGAAAAGCTTTTTCGTGTGCTCTAAAATCAGGAAAATTCAAAAAATGATCAGTATTAATTACTCCAACAAGACCCACATTTTTAAAGTCTAAACCTTTAGTTATCATCTGAGTACCAATTAATATATCGATTTCATTATCGGCAAACGAATTGATTATTTTATCAAATGCCCATTTACCTCTAGTTGTGTCCCAATCCATTCTACTTATGCTTGAATTAGGAAAAATTTCTTTTATTATTTCTTCTATTTGTTCAGTTCCATCTCCTCTAAAACCCATTGTTTCAATTCCACATGAATTACATTTTATCTCAGCTTTTGATTGGAATCCACAATAGTGGCATCTCAATGTATTAGAGTGTAAGTGATATGTTAAACTAACATCACAATTATCACACATAATATTATGACCACAGGAACCACATAGCCATTGAGGAGAATACCCTCTTCTATTTCTAAATAAAATAACTTGTCTACCTTGATTTAATGTATTATTAATTTCATATATCAATTTTTTTGAAAATATGGGACTGAATTCATGTTTAGGTTCAGTTTTCATATCAATTGTATGGATAAAAGGCATCTCTATATTGCCAAATCTTTCTTTTATTTCAACAAAACCATATTTGTTATTTTTAGCATTGTAAATTGATTCAATTGAGGGAGTAGCTGAGCCTAAAATAATTTTAGTTTTAAAAATTTTGGATAAGTAAATAGCTGAATCTCGTGCATTATATCTAGGAGAAGGTTCTTGCTGCTTATATGAAACTTCATGCTCCTCATCAATAATTATAAGACCTAAATCATCAAAAGGAAGAAATATAGCTGATCTTGCACCAATAACTAGCTTTGAGTTCTCTTCATTATTACTAATGCTTTCCCAAACTTCAGTTCTTTCATTTAGAGAATATCTGGAATGGTACACAGATATCTTACTAGCAAAATGATTTTTTAATTTTTGAATTATTTGTGTTGTTAAAGAAATCTCAGGCAGTAAATAAAGTACTTGCTTTCCAAGTTTTAAGTATTGTTCAATAAGCTTTATATATATTTCAGTTTTTCCAGATGAAGTTACACCATGAAGAAGAATAATATCTTTTTCCTTGACTTGTTTATTTAAGTTATATAAAACATCATTTTGGAGTTCAGTTAATAAATTGGGGGAATCAATTTTTAGGTCATTGTTATGGTTTTTTTCAATCTTTATTTTTTTAACGGTTATAAAGCCCTTTTTTTGGAGACTTTTAAGAGTAGTATTTGAAAATCTAATATTTTTTTTCAAATCCTTAATAATTAAATAATCTTTAGATTTAATCTGACTAATAATTGAAAATAAAAGCTCTTTCTGCTTAGGGGTATTCTTTAAAAGATCTAAAGACCCATTAATGTTTGTTTGATCAATTAATCTCCTATCGAGAAATACTACACTTATAAGTTTTGGTCTATACTTTTCTTGTAGCTCATAATTTAATTCAACATATCCATTTAATATCATCTTTTGTATAATTGGATATGGATTTTTCTTATTTAAAATTTTAGATATATCACTTAACTTAAGATTTTGGAAATCAAGGGCATCATATATTAAGTACTCATCATCTGACATTTTATTCGCAATTTCATCAGATATCTCTTTTTTTATAACTAAACTGTCACTTTCAAGAAGAAAGGTTGAGGGTATAGCTGCTTTCATAACATCACCAATATGTGCGAAATAATATTTAGACAACCAATTCCAAAAATCAATTTGATTTTTTGACACTAATCTCTTATTATCATATATGAATTCTATTGGTTTAGTTTCATAAGATTTGGGTTTATCATTATGTAATTTATTTACTATACCAGTGTAAATTTTTCTTTTACCAAAACTTACAGCAACTCTATAGCCAATTTCTAATTTATTAAATTCATCTTGAGATAATTCATATGTAAAAGTATCCTTAAGTGGAAGAGGGAGTATAACATCTACATAGTAATTCATGCTTAATTATAATTTATTCTTTCTAATTTAGCAATTAGCCAGATGAAAAAGTTTTTTTTAATTATAATTCTTTTAATTTCTTCTTTAACCTACTCTCAAGATCTAACTGAAGTAGTTAAAGGAAGAGTTCAAAGTGAAACTTCAGAATCAATTCTACAAAACGTTCACGTTCTTAATCTCACTAAGGTAAAAGGAACAATTACAAATTCTTCAGGAGAGTTTGAGATTCAAGCTAAGGTTAACGATACTCTTTATTTTTCTTACATAGGTTATAAACCCTTAAAAATAGTTGTTACAAATGATCTAGTAAGATTTGATGATAATACTATTGAATTAACTGAACTTGCCTTTGCATTGGAAGAGATAATAATAAAACCTTATCAACTAACAGGTTATCTTGAAATCGATGTAAAGAACGCGCCTGTAAATACATCAACAAGATATAGAATTATTGGTCTTAATTTAGGTTATGAAGCAGGTAGAAGGTCAAGATCTGGTATATCAAAAGTAATTGGTGCAATATTTAATCCAGCAGATTTTTTAAATAATTTATTCAAAAAAAAATCTTCACAAATGGATAAGTTGAGACTAATGAGAGAGGATAAGGAGATAAAAAACTTGTTATCAACAAAGTTCGATAGAGAAGTACTTGTTCAATTACTTGGAGTTGAAAAAATTGACATAAACGAGATTCTAAGAAACTGTAATTTTTCTGACACCTTTATAGAGCAAGCAAATGACCTTCAAATAATGGAAGCTATCAATGAGTGTTATGATGAATACAAACTTCTTGAATTTTAATATACTGTTTTGTTAGCTTATCTTTGACAAATGAATGAAAAAAATTTGGAGGCTATCTCTCCTATTGATGGAAGATATTTTGAAAAAACTGAAAAATTAAAAAAATATTTTAGCGAAAAGGCTCTAATATTCTACAGGTTAAAAGTTGAAGTTGAGTACTTTATTGCATTGTGTGAAGCTCCAATTCCTCAATTAGATAATTTCAATCCTAAAAAATTTAAAGATTTAAGAAAAATCTATCTTGATTTCTCAATTGATGATGCTATTGAAATTAAAAATATCGAGAAGTCTACTAATCATGATGTTAAAGCAGTTGAATATTTCATTAAGCAAAAATTTGATAAACTTGGTATACCTGAGTACAAAGAATTTATTCACTTTGGCCTAACATCTCAGGATATTAATAATACAGCTATTCCTCTATCAATTAAAGGTTTCATTAACGAGGTATACCTAGTTAAAATTGAAGAGTTATTAAATGCAATTGAAGCTAAATGTAATGATTACGAAAAAATAACAATAATATCAAGGACGCACGGTCAGCCTGCTTCTCCTACCAAACTTGGTAAAGAATTTAAAGTTTTCTGGACAAGAATAAATGAGCAATTGAGTGCTTTGAAGAAAATTCCAAATTCTGCAAAATTTTCTGGAGCAGTTGGTAATTTTAACGCCCATAAAGTTGCATATCCGAAAATTAAGTGGAAAAATTTTGGGAAAGATTTTGTTGAGAATAAACTTGGCTTAAATTATTCTTACCCAACTACACAAATTGAACATTACGACTCGTTTGCTTCACTATCAGATAATTGTAGAAGAATAAACAATATCCTTTTAGATATGTGTCTTGATATATGGACATACATTTCGTATGATTATTTTAATCAGAAAATTGTTGCAAATGAGGTGGGGTCTTCTGCAATGCCTCATAAAGTAAATCCCATTGATTTTGAAAATGCAGAAGGTAATTTAGGACTTGCAAACTCAATCTTTATGTATTTTTCAAACAAGTTAACTAAATCAAGACTTCAAAGAGATCTTTCAGATAGTACTGTATTAAGAAATATTGGAGTTCCCTTTGGACATACTTTAATTTCATTTGAATCAATTTTAAAGGGTTTAAATAAAATTATTGTTAATGAGGAAAGGATAAATTATGATATTGAGAACAATTGGATTGTAGTATCAGAAGCTATTCAGACAATTTTAAGAAGAGAAGGATTTGAAAATCCTTATGAATTACTAAAAGAATTGACTCGTAATAATAATAAAATAGATAAAAAATCTATCCATAATTTTATTGATAACCTCAATATTAGAGACAGTTTAAAGAATGAGTTAAAAGATATAACACCTTACAACTATACTGGATTATAATAATTTTATTTCATGAAAAAGTTTAATTTACTTCTACTACTATCATTTCTAATAATTAATAGCTGTAAAAAAGAAGATGATGAAGATCCAAATATTATCAGACTTGAAACTGATATAGAGGTCAGTGATTTTATATGGAGAGGACTTAACCAATATTACTATTGGCAGGAAAGTGTTTCAAATTTATCTGACTCAAAATTAGATAATGAATCTGAATACGCATACTATTTGAGTCAAAATTCAGATCCTGACTCTTTTTTTAATTCACTTTTACATCCTGATGACAGATTCAGCTGGATAGTTGATGATTATAAAGATTTAGAGAATATGCTTCAAGGTATTGCAGATTCTGATGGCATGGAGTTTGGGTTATATGTTGAGTGTAACGATGTAAATGTCTTTGGATTTGTTAGGTATGTTCATAAAAATTCTGATGCGGAATTAAAAGGTATAAAAAGAGGTATGCTTTTCAGTGAAATAGATGGAACTAGATTAAGTAGAGATAATTATGGAGATCTTCTTTTCAACAACCAAAGCAATTCATATACAATAAAATTCTCAGAGCTTAGCTATAATGAAAATAATCAATGTGCTAATATTACAACAGGCACCAATAATATTACACTTGTTAAATCAAGATTAGTAAAAAATCCTGTGCACATTTCTAAGATCTTAGAAGTTGAGGGGAAAAAAATTGCATATTTAATGTATAATCAATTTTTAGGAGTAGTTGATTCTGAAAACAAAGATTATAATCTAGAGTTAAATAATATTTTTTCTAACTATAAATCTGAAAATGTTGATGAACTTATAATTGACCTAAGATATAATCCAGGTGGAAGAATTAGTACATCTATTAATCTTGCATCTATGATTACAGGTCAATTTAATAATCAAATTTTTGCAAAGGAAAGATGGAACTCTAAATTAATGAATTACTGGGAGGAGAATAATCCTGAAAGAATAATAAACAGATTTACTGATAAACTTGACAACAATATTCAAATAAGCTCTTTAAATTTAAATAGACTATATGTAATTACTACCTCAAGATCAGCATCTGCAAGTGAATTATTAATAAATGGTCTTGATCCATATATTGATGTTATCCATATTGGAGATTATACTACTGGAAAAAATCAGGGCTCAATATCAGTTTATGATTATATAAACGATTCTGGAGATAAAAATCCTAATCATAAGTATGCAATGCAACCAATAGTTTTAAAAATAGGTAATGTTGCTGGATATACAGATTTTCCTAATGGACTTACTCCTGATATAATTAAAAAAGAGTCTATATCAAATCCTGGGATTCTTGGTGATCCTGAAGAGCCTCTTCTTAAAATTGCATTAGATAATATTAGAGGTGTTCAATCTAATATTAGTCAAGCTGAGTATTATAAACAAATAGAAAAGCCAACTGATAAAATTTATCAAATGATAGAAGTTGATAAGAAGGCTATTGAGTAGTTACTTGGTTAAGTACATTTTTCTTCTATTGTACAGTTCAAAGAAAGTATCATCATTTAAATCGTCTATAAATAGTATACTCTCTCCAGTACTTTTCATTTCAGGACCTAATTGTTTATTTACATCAGGAAATTTATTAAATGAGAAAACAGGCTGTTTAATAGCATAACCCTTGAGCTCTGGCTTAAAATTAAAATCTTTTAACTTTTTTTCTCCAAGCATTATTTTTGTAGCATAATTAACATAAGGCTCTTTATATGCTTTAGAAATAAATGGAACAGTTCTAGATGCTCTAGGATTGGCTTCGATAATAAAAACCTTATCATCTTTTATTGCAAATTGTATATTAATTAAACCAACTGTATTTAAAGCTAAAGCAATTTTTTTTGTATGATCTCTAATCTGTTTAACAGTGAATTCTCCAAGATTAAATACTGGAAGAGTAGCATTTGAATCACCAGAATGAATACCACAAGGTTCAATATGTTCCATGATACCAATAATATAGACGTCCTCACCATCACAAATAGCATCAGCCTCAGCCTCAATTGCTCCATCTAGATATTGATCAAGCAGTAACTTATTATTAGGAATTTTTGAAAGTAAATCGACTACATGTTCCTCAAGTTCTTCTTTATTGATTACAATTTTCATTCCTTGACCTCCTAAAACATAGGAAGGTCTGACTAATATTGGAAAATTAAGCTTTTTTGATAATTCAACTGCCTCTTTTGCACTTGTAGCAACTCCAAAATCTGGATAGGGTATATTATTATTTTTAAGAAGATTTGAAAAGCTACCTCTATCTTCTGCTAAATCAAGTGACTTAAAGTCTGTGCCAATAATCTTAATATTATAACGATCAAGTTTTTCAGCAAGTTTAAGAGCGGTTTGACCACCTAATTGAACAATAACACCTTCAGGTTTTTCATGCCTAATAATATCATAAATATGTTCCCAAAATACTGGTTCAAAATATAATTTATCAGAAATATCAAAATCAGTTGAAACAGTTTCAGGGTTACAATTTATCATTATGGTTTCATATCCACATTCACTTGCAGCAAGAACTCCATGTACGCAGCAATAATCAAACTCAATACCCTGACCAATACGATTTGGACCAGATCCTAAAACAATAATTTTTCTTTTTTCAGACACATAGCTTTCATTTTCAGAAAACTCAATATTTTCTTTAGTCTTTATTTTTTCTTCAAAAGTAGAATAATAGTATGGGGTTTGAGCTGGAAATTCAGCTGCACATGTATCAACTAATTTATAGACTCGATTGATACCTAATTCATCTCTTTTATTATAAACCTCACTTTCAAGACATTCAAGCATATATGCAATTTGTCTATCAGCAAAACCTTTTTGCTTTGCTTCTAATAGTAAATCATAATCAATTTTATCAATATTAGTTTTGGAAATCTCTTGCTCAAGAATATGTAGTTCTTCATATTGTTTCAAAAACCACATATCAATCTTTGTTAAATCATATATCCTACTTAATGGAATGCCCGCCTGAATTGCATCATAAATGACAAATACTCTATCCCAACTTGCATTTTTTAATTTACTTATTATTGTATTATAATCTTTATAACCTTTTCCATCTGCACCTAGGCCATTTCTTTTAATTTCAAGAGATTGAGTTGCTTTATGAAGAGCTTCTTGAAATGAACGACCTATTCCCATAACTTCTCCAACAGCTTTCATTTGCAAACCTAGAGTTCTGTCAGAGCCTTCAAATTTATCAAAATTCCATCTTGGGATTTTAACAATAACATAGTCTAGAGTAGGCTCAAAAAGAGCGGAAGTAGATTTAGTGATTTGATTATTTAATTCATCTAAAGTATAACCCAAGGCAAGTTTAGCAGCAACTTTAGCAATTGGATAGCCGGATGCTTTAGATGCTAATGCAGATGATCTTGAAACTCTAGGGTTTATTTCAATTGCAATTATATCTTCTTTCTCATCAGGACTAACAGCAAATTGAACATTACATCCACCTGCAAAGTCACCAATACTCTTCATCATTTTAATAGCCATGTCTCTCATTCTCTGATAAGTTGTATCAGATAATGTCATAGCCGGTGCTACAGTTATTGAATCACCTGTGTGAATCCCCATAGGATCCATATTTTCAATTGTACAGATAATTACAATATTGTTATTTTTATCTCTAAGAAGCTCTAACTCATATTCTTTCCAACCTATAAGAGCCTTATCGATTAATACTTCATGTATAGGTGATGATTCAAGACCTCTTGTAAGTAGAGCATTGAATTTTTCTTCTTCAAAAACTATAGAAGCACCAGTACCTCCAAGTGTAAAAGAAGGTCTTATAACCAATGGGAAACCAAATCTTTGGGCAATTTCTTTACCTTTTAAAAAAGATGAAGCACTTTCAGCTGGAGCTACTGGAATGTTAATTTTATTTAATAGGGTTCTAAACTTCTCTCTATCTTCTGTAATCTCAATAGCATCTATATCAACTCCAATAATATCAACATTAAATCTAGACCAAATCTCTTTTTCTTGAGCTTCAATACATAAATTTAAGGCTGTCTGACCACCCATTGTTGGGAGAACAGCATCAATATCATTATGAATTTCTAATATTTCAATTATAGATTTTGTTGTAAGAGGCTTTAAATATATATAATCAGCCATGGAAGGGTCAGTCATAATTGTGGCAGGATTAGAATTAATAAGTATAGTCTTAATTCCATCTTCCTTTAAGGATCTTAAAGCCTGAGAGCCAGAATAATCAAATTCACAAGCTTGACCAATTATAATGGGTCCTGAGCCAATTATAAGAATTGATTTAATTTTTTTATCCTTGGGCATAAATCACACTAAAATATAAAAAAAAAGGTGCCTTAAAAGCACCATCTATAAAAAGTTATTAAAAACTATTTCTTATGACGAGATTCATCTGATACAGATATTTTTTTTCTACCTTTTGATCTCCTACTTGCAAGAACTCTACGTCCATTCGCTGAAGACATTCTTTCCATGAAACCGTGCTTATTTCTTCTTTTTCTCTTAGATGGTTGATAAGTCCTTTTCAAAATTGTCTATTTAATCGGACGCAAATATAATATCTTTTTGTTCAACTTCATATAAATATTTTTAAATTGTAAATTTGCACAAAATATGATACCAAAAATTATAAAGCTTATAGCCTCCATTTCTCTATTTGGATACGGAGTATACCAAATAACAGAAACATTTATAGGAAATGGAATTTTCCTAATTATTCTTTCAATTCTTTTAGTTGTATTATACTTCAAAAATGAAGTTTTAATATTCGCTTTTTTAAGTTTAAGAAAACAGGATTTTGATAAAACTGAAAGAATACTAAAGCTAATAAAAAACCCTAAGACTGCTTTAGTTAGAAAACAGCAGGGCTTCTTCCATTATTTAAATGGACTAATCCAATCTCAAAAAAATCTAACAATTGCTGAAAAACATTTCCGTGAAGCATTAAAATTAGGCTTAAGTATGAGTCATGATATTGCTATGGCTAAATTAAGTCTAGCTGGAATAATGATGCAAAAGAGAAGAAAAAGAGAGGCTCAATCATTACTAACTGAAGCAAAGTCTTTTGATAAACACAATATGCTTAATGCTCAAATAAAACTAATGCAAGAACAGATGAAAAGAATTTAGTTAAAGGTTTTTATTCATAAATAGATTTTTTTTATCTTTGCAGTCCGACTTTTTAATTATGATTGATATAAATATCGAAAATAATGAGTTTTTAAGACAATTTGAAGTCAAAGTTTCAGACACTTTAGCTAGGATAGAATACGCTGAACAAGAAAGAAAAATTTTCTTAACAAAAATTCATATACCTGATACAATTAAGGATAAATCTTTTGAAGAGAAGTTCATAATTAAGGTTTTAGAATTTATTGAGAATAAGAATTTAAGAGTTGTGCCAACCTCACCCAGAATTGCTAGTTTTGTTAGAAAAAACAAAGCATATAAGCATTTATTACCTGTCGGAATAAAGCTTTAATTAAATTGCAAATCCTTCTGAATCAACTTTACTGAATTTCATTTGCTTAATAGTTCCTGCTAATTTTGGATTCCAAGTCGTTCTAAAACGAATATAATTTTCTGAAAAACCTTCAATAAATCCATTTTTATTTTCAGACTCAAATAAAACATTATGTATGGTTCCAATATTTTTTTTATAGAAATAAAATTTTTTTCTACTTGAAAGAAGTCTCAAAAGCTTGCTTCTTTTAATTCTAGTATTTTGATTTACAATTTTAGGCAAAGTTATTGCATGAGTGTTATCTCTTTCCGAATATGAAAATACATGGAGGTATGATACATCTAATGAATCTATAAAATTCATACTTTCAATGAATTTATCATCATCTTCTCCTGGAAAACCAACGATCACATCTACTCCAATTGAGGCTTGTGGCATTAATTCGTTAATCATTTTAATTCTACTATTATAGAGACTTGAGTCATATCTTCTTCTCATGAGTTTGAGAACAGAGTCACATCCACTTTGAAGTGGAATATGAAAATGAGGAACAAATTTTTTACTTTTACTAATAAACTCAATTATTTCATTACTCAATAAATTAGGTTCAATTGATGATATTCTAAATCTAATCATTGTATCAAGCTTTTCTATTTCTTTAATTAAATCGTATAGATTATATTTATTATTTTCCTGATCATTTTTACCAAAATCACCAAGATTAATCCCAGTTAACACAATTTCCTTTATTTCCTGAGAATCAATTTTTTTTATGTTTTTTAAAACATTAGCTATTGTACCACTTCTAGATTTACCTCGTGCAAGTGGGATTGTACAAAAACTACATTTATAGTCACACCCATCCTGTACTTTAAGAAATGCTCTAGTTCTATGATTTAATGAATAGCTTTCTTTAAATAAATTAACCTCATTTATATTACAAGAATGAACTTTATTAGAGAGATCATTATCAATATTTTTTAGATAATCTAATAAATTAAATTTATCAGATGCACCTAGGACTAAATCAACTCCTTCAACATCAATTAACTCCTTTGGTTTTAATTGTGCGTAACAACCTATAGCAGCTATGAATGCGTCTGGGTTAACTTTTTGTGCCTGCTTTACATAATACTTAAATTTTTTATCTGCATTTTCAGTTACAGAGCATGTATTAATAACATATGCATCTGCATAATCGTTAAAATCAACAATTTTATAATCGTTTTCTTTTAAAGATTTAGAGATATATGAAGATTCAGAAAAGTTTAATTTACAACCTAATGTATGAATAGCAATGGAAGAAATCTTTCTTTTAGACTTAGAAGATAACATTGTTGAAGGCAAAACTAGAATTATTTAGAATCAGATTCTTCTTCTAAAGAATCTGAATTAGCCTCTTCAACAGGTGCCTCAGCAGTAGCCTCTTCAACAGGTGCCTCAGCAGTAGCCTCTTCAACAGGTGCCTCTTCAACAGGTGCCTCAGCAGTAGCCTCTTCAACAGGTGCTGACTGATTAAAGTTTGCATATTTTGTTCTAAACTTATCAACTCTACCAGCAGTATCTACAAGTTTTGACTTACCTGTGTAATAAGGATGAGATGTTCTTGATATCTCTAATTTAAATAACGGGTATTCTACACCATCTATTTTGGTAGTTTCTTTAGTATCTACAGTTGATTTAGTAATAAATACATCATTATTAGACATATCTTTAAAAGCGACTAATCTATAGTTTTCAGGATGTGTATTACTCTTCATAGTTTAAAAGTGAGTGCAAATTTAAAATTTTTTTCATATATCCTATAATTATAATTGCTTAATTTTGCTTATAAATCAAACACAAACAAAATGATACAAACTAATGGAACAATAAAATCAGTGATAATTAACTATGGACTTCTTTTGGGGGGGGTATCAATTTCATTTGCAATAATGTTATTCTTAATGGATATGCACATTGAGCAAGGTTCTCTTCAGAATATTGTAGGTCTAATTTTAACCGTTGGAGCGATTGTTTTTGGACAATTGGCTTTCAAAAAAGCAAATGAAGGTTTCTTAAGCTTAGGGGAAGGTTTTAAAATAGGACTTGGTATTTGTGTTGTGGGGTCAATTATTGGCATAATATATGGAATTTTTCAGATGACAATCCTTGATCCAGAAACTATGACTAAAGTAATGGAGTATTCAATTGATCAGGCAATTCAACAAAATCCTGAGCTTACAGACGAGATGATAGAAGCAATTGAAGGTAGTATCGAGTTTTTCACTTCACCTTCTATGATTGCTGTATTTGGTCTTGGATCAGCTTTATTTTTTGGTAGCATAATTTCATTAATTACAGGATTAGCACTTAAGAAAAATAAACCTGCTTAATTTATTTTATGGATGTTTCAATCATCATACCTCTTTTTAATGAATCTGAGTCACTAAAGGAACTTGATGATTGGATATCATTATCCTTTAAATTTAAAGATCTAGATTATGAGGTTATATACATCGATGATGGAAGCAATGACTCTTCATGGGATATAATTAAGAGTATTATTCAAAATAATTTAAATCGAAAAGGAATATCTTTTATCAAAAACTATGGAAAATCTCAAGCTTTAAAAGTTGGTTTTTTAGAGGCAACAGGAAAGTATATTGCTACCTTAGATGCTGATCTTCAGGACTCACCTGAAGAAATTCCATTAATGATAAAGAAACTTATAGAAAATGATCTTGATTTGATCTCTGGTTGGAAAAAGGAAAGACATGATTCTTTTATTACTAAAAGAGTCCCTTCTTATTTTTTTAATTTAGTTGCCAGAGTCTTTTCAGGAATTAACCTTAATGACTTTAATTGTGGTATAAAAGTTTACAAGAAGGAAGTTGCTAAATCAATAATTTTATATGCAGATATGCATAGATTCATTCCAATACTTGCAAAGAATCAAGGATTTAATAGAATAGGTGAACATGTTGTGAAACACCAGGCAAGAAAATATGGCAAAACCAAATTTGGTAATGAACGATTTATAAGGGGGTTTCTAGATATAATTACTTTATGGTTCACTGAAAAATTTGGTAGGAGACCAATGCATTTTTTTGGAACTATAGGCACATTAATGTTTATAGTAGGTATTGCATTTACAATTTATCTTGGTTATAATAAACTTTTTATAGATACTTCCTCAAGATTAATAACATCGAAACCTGAGTTTTATATTGCTTTAATTACGATAGTATTAGGTGCCCAATTTTTTATAGCAGGATTTTTAGCTGAGATAATTATTAAATTTAATCTCAGTAAAAATAAATTCTCAATTAAAGAGAAAACTTTTTAAATGAATTACTTTACTAGAGTTCTAAAATATGGTCTAGATTATACTTATCATGGAGTATTGAACATAGTGTTTAATATTCTCTACGCAATTTTTAGTGCTTTAGCTTTTGTCTCATTTATTCCAATGCTTGATGTACTTTTTAAACAAACAAAAGGTGTTTATGTAAAACCAGATTATTCAGGAATTAGTAACATAAGAGAATACTTAGAGAATTATTTCAACTATTATATATCAACTCAATTAGAAACTGATATTTCATCAACATTAATTTTGGTGGTCGGGATTGTTATTTTCTTTTTTTTAATGAAAAATTTATTCAATTACCTGGCACTCTATAATATAACTTTTGTTAAAAATGGGTTATTAAAAAACTTACGAGGTAAACTTTATTCCAAAGTAATCTCTATGCCAGTATCTTATTTCTTAAATAAGAAAAAGGGTGATTTGATGTCCAGGATTACAGCAGATATATTAGAAATTCAGACTTCATATCTTTCTATTTTAGAGCTCATGGTTAGAGAGCCTCTAACTATTTTGTTCACATTGGTTGTCATGTTTACAATAAGTCCTGAATTAACTTTATTTGTAATCCTATTTATTCCAATCTCAGGATTTATAATTTCAATAATTGGAAAAAAACTTAGAAAAGATTCTAAGGAAGTTCAACAACAACAAAGTAATTTTCTTTCTATGATTGATGAGACTATAAGTGGTCAAAAAGTTATTAAGTCTTTTCTTTCAGAATCATTTTTTAATAAAAAATTTAATAGTATTAATGAAATACTATACAGATTTTCCAATAAGGTAATAAACAGAAAAAATTTAGCAGGCCCATTTAGTGAATTCATGGGTATTTTAGTCATCGGGGTTCTACTATGGTTTGGAGGTAAAATGGTGCTAATTAATGAAACAATTTCTGGAACAACATTTATAGTTTTTATGGGTCTTGCTTATAATATTCTTACTCCAGCTAAAAATTTAAGTAAATCTTTTTATAGTATAAAAAAGGGAAATGCAGCAGCTGAAAGGGTATTTGAAATAATTGAATTTAAACATGACAATGACTCAAATAGAAATCAATTGCTTGAAACATTTAATGATAAAATAGAATTTAAAAATGTTGATTTTTCATACGGACAATCAAAAATATTAGATAAAATTTCTTTCACTATTAAGAAAGGTGAAAGTGTTGCTTTGGTTGGTTCTTCAGGAAGTGGAAAAACAACTATTGCAAACTTATTAAACGGATTCTATAATTCTGATTCTGGATCAATAAGCATTGATGGAATTGAAATCTCTTCTATTACTCGTGAATCTTTATATAAAAATATATCTATTGTTACCCAAGAATCTATCCTTTTCAACGACACAATCAAGAATAATATAAGAATTGGAGATTTAGACTCTATCGATGAAGATATTGTAAATGCGGCTAAAGAAGCTAATGCCCACGAATTTATTCTTGAACAGAGTAAAAAATATGACACTAATATAGGTGATTATGGAGGTAAGCTTTCAGGTGGACAGAAACAAAGGTTAACAATTGCTAGGGCAATGCTTAAGAGCCCATCTATTTTAATTTTAGATGAAGCTACTTCATCTTTAGATAGTGAATCAGAAAAGAAAATTCAAGATGCAATTGATAAGCTAATGCTGAATAAAACTTCATTAATAATTGCTCATAAGTTTTCAACAATTAAAAAATGTGACAAAATAATTTTAATTGATAAAGGTAGAATAGTAGGTGAAGGAACCCATGATGAACTTATTAACTCAAATTCTTCATATAAATATATGAATGAACTTCAAATGTAATTTTAAATCAATTAAATTTACAGCTTAATATTCTCAAATGATATTATTTTTTGGTGATTCAAAATCAAAAGTATTTGCAGTTGAAACCTCCGTAAAATTATCAGCTGAAAATTTAAAAAAAATTTCCTGGGCACTTAATTCGACATTTATAAATAAACATAGAATTGAGGAAAAGTTTATTGGACCAAAATCTTCAATGATTTCTCCTTGGAGTACAAATGCAATTGAGATTACAAAAAATATGGGAGTTGAATCATTGATTCGAATTGAGGTATTCAATAATGTCAAAATTAATAGATACTTCGACAGAATGATTCATCAGAAATATAATGAATTGAATCAAAAAGTTTTTACAAACATTCTAAATGCTGAAAAACAATTAATTATTGATAATATAAAAACTTACAATGATGAACAAGGATTAGCACTTGACGAGTTTGAAATTTCATATCTAGAAAATTTATCAAAAAAAATAGGAAGATCGTTAACTGACTCTGAGGTTTATGGATTTTCACAGGTGAACTCTGAACATTGTAGACACAAAATATTTAATGGAAAATTTATAATTAACGGTATTGAAAAAGAAGAGAGCTTATTTGGTTTAATAAAAAATACTTCAAAGGCAAATAAAAATGGAATTGTTTCAGCATATTCTGATAATGTAGCATTTGTTGATGGTCCTAATATCGTTCAATTTCAACCTCAATTTCCTGATAAAAGTAGCTTCTATATAAACAAAGAAATAAATAGCATAATTTCATTAAAAGCAGAAACACACAACTTTCCAACAACAGTTGAACCATACAATGGAGCGGCAACAGGTTCAGGGGGAGAAATAAGAGATCGAGCTTGTGGTGGAACTGGTTCTATACCATTAATTGGATCTGCTGTATATATGACTCCATATTCGAGATTGGATAATAAAAAACTATGGGAAAAAAATATATCGGAAAGAATATGGAAGTATCAAACTCCATTAGATATATTAATAAAAGCATCTAATGGTGCATCTGACTTTGGTAATTGTTTTGGTCAACCACTTATAGTTGGTTCCTTATTTACTTTTGAACATTATGAGAACAATAATTTGCAGTCTTTTGATAAAGTCATAATGTTAGCAGGCGGTGTAGGCTATGGTGAATTGTGCCAAGCAATGAAAAGAACTCCTGAAAAAGGGGATATCATAGTTCTTCTAGGAGGAGATAATTATAGAATTGGTATGGGTGGTGCCTCTGTTTCATCAACAGATACTGGAAATTATAATGATGCTATAGAATTAAATGCTATTCAAAGATCTAATCCAGAAATGCAGAAAAGAGTTACAAATACAATTAGATCTTTGTTTGAGATGGATGAAAATCCTATAATATCGATACATGACCATGGTGCAGGTGGACATCTTAATTGTTTTTCAGAGTTAGTTGAAGATATTGGAGGTGAAATATATCTGGATTCTCTTCCTATTGGAGATCCTTCTTTATCATACAAAGAAATAATTGGTAACGAATCTCAAGAGAGGATAGGTATAATAATTAAAGAGAAAGATTACGAATTGGTAAAAAAAATTGCTGATAGAGAAAGAGCTCCAATATTTAAGGTTGGAAAAATTACAGCTGATAAAAAATTTAGAGTAATTGATAGATCAAATGATATTGAAACTATTAATCTTGATTTAGATAGTCTTTTTGGTGAAGTACCAAAAAAAATTATGATTGATTCGACAATAAAATCAAATTACTTGGAAATTAATTATGACATTAAATTATTTAATAAGTACCTAGAAGATGTTTTAAGAATAGAAGCTGTTGCATGTAAAGATTGGCTTACAAATAAAGTTGATAGATGTGTAACTGGAAGAATTGCGCAACAACAAACAGTTGGAGAAATTCAACTTCCTCTTGCTAATTGTGGAGTTGTTGCTTTAGACTACACTAGTTATAATGGAATTGCCTCATCAATTGGACATTCTCCAATTTCTGGTTTGATAGATTCAAAAATTGGAAGTGTAAATTCTATAGCTGAATCCTTAACAAATATTGTTTGGGCTCCTCTTAAAGATAAAATAAATTCAGTTTCTTTATCTGCAAACTGGATGTGGCCATGTGGAAATGAAGGTGAGGACTCTAGACTTTATGATGCTGTGGAAGCTTGTTCTGATTTTGCAATATCATTAGGAATAAATATTCCAACTGGAAAAGATTCTCTATCAATGGTTCAAAAATATGATAATCAAAAAGTAAAATCTCCTGGTACAGTAATTATATCTGCATCTGCTCATTGTATTGATATTAGAAAAGTTATTAAACCTGTTCTTATTAAAGATAAAGGTGATATTTATTACATTAATCTTTCTACAGACGACTATAAATTAGGAGGATCATCATTCGGTCAAACTCTTAATAGGATTGGATCTGAATCCCCCACTGTTAAAGATTCTGAAAAGTTTAAAAGTTCATTTAATTTAATACAAGACTTAATAATTGATAATAAAATTATATCAGGGCACGATATATCATCCGGTGGATTGATTACCTCATTACTAGAGATGTGTTTTACCAGTGAAAATGTGGGTTTGAATATCAATCTTAATGAAGTTGATAATAAAGATTCAATTAAATTGCTTTTTTCTGAAAATTCAGGAGTTTTGATTCAATCAGAAGTTGACTTAACTAAAGTTTTCTCCCGTATAGGTGTGAATTGCTATAAAATTGGTAAAGTAAACTTAGAGGGTAAATTAAATATATTAAACTTTGAGGATAAATTCTCTCTTGATATAGACAAATACAGGGATATATGGTATTCAACTTCTAAGGACTTTGACAAAAAACAGACACTAAAAAACAAATCAAACGAAAGGTTTAATAATTATAAGAAACAGCCTATTAAGTTCTCATTTCCAAAAAATTTTAAAGGCTCATTAATCTCAAGTAATAGAAATAAAATTAATGCTGCTGTTTTAAGAGAAAAAGGTAGTAATTCAGAGAGAGAAATGGCATTTATGATAAGTGCTGCAGGCTTCAATGTAAAAGACATACATATGACAGATATAATATCTGGTAAAGAGAGTCTAAAAGATATTCAACTTTTAGTTGCAGTTGGAGGATTTTCTAATTCAGATGTACTTGGGTCTGCAAAGGGCTGGGCTGGTTCATTTATTTTTAATCCCATTGCTAAAAAGGCACTTGAAAATTTCTTTGATAGAGATGACACTCTCTCTTTAGGAGTATGTAATGGTTGTCAATTATTTATTGAACTTGGATTAATTAACAAAAACCATTCTGATAAGCCTAAAATGTTACATAATGACTCAGGAAAGTTCGAATGCATATTCTCGTCTGTTGAAATTAAAGAATCATCTTCAATTATGTTAAGAGGGATGGAAGGATGTAAACTAGGTGTCTGGTCTGCACATGGTGAAGGAAAGTTTAATTTTCCTTACTCAGAAGATAAATATTCAATAGCTGGAAAATTTCTTTACGATTCATATCCAGCAAATCCTAATGGTTCTGATTTCAATACAGCAATGCTAGTATCAGATGATGGAAGACATCTTGTAATGATGCCTCATTTAGAAAGATCAATTTATCCTCATAACTGGGCATATTATCCTGAAAATAGAAATGATAAGTTTTCTCCATGGATTAAGGTATTTGATAATAGCTATGAATGGCTTTCAAATACTTAAAATTGCTTTAATCTAAATTAGAAATAGTTTTTTTTGATTATTAAATAATTGATTTACAATATTATAAATTTAATAAAACTGTCTGAGTATTGTAAATATTTAACAATTTTCATGTTTCAAAAAATTAAAAAAAACGAATTTTAATGAAAATTAAAGATATGCCCACAAAAAATAAGATAAAGCTTAAAGGAGGAGAATTTATTTTAAAGGAATCATTTTCCGATGAGATTTTTACTCCTGAAGATTTTTCAGAAGAACAATTAATGATGAGAGAAACCATAATTGATTTTATGGATCGAGAGATATGGCCTGATAAAATGAAATATGAAGAAAAAAATTATGATTTGACTGTTCAAGCTATGAAAAAGATTGGAGAACTTGGTTTACTTGGTGTCTCTCTTGAAGAAAAGTATGGAGGTATGGGAATGGATTTTGTTTCAACTATGCTTGCTGTGGATTATGTTTCTGGAGTATCTGGATCTGTAGCAACTGCTTATGGCGCTCATACTGGTATAGCAATTCTTCCAATATATTTATTTGGTAACGAAGATCAAAAACAGAAATATTTACCAAAATTGGCATCTGGAGAATGGTTTGGATCATATTGTTTGACTGAGCCAACAGCAGGTTCTGATGCAAATTCTGGAAAAACAAAAGCAGAATTAAGTGATGATGGCAAATATTATAAAATCAATGGTCAAAAAATGTGGATATCTAATGCAGGATTTGCTAATTTGTTTATAGTTTTTGCAAGAATTGAAGATGATAAAAACATCACTGCGTTTATAGTTCCTAATGAGGCTAATAATGGAATTAAACTTGGTGAAGAAGAGAAGAAACTTGGTATTCACTCTTCGTCAACTAGACAGGTATTCTTTACAGACACAATCGTTCCTACAGAAAATTTACTAGGCGAAAGAAATGGTGGATTTAAAATTGCAATGAATGCTCTTAATGTAGGTAGAATTAAATTGGGTGCAGGTAATTTAGATGGTCAAAGAAGATCGATAAGTATTTCTACCGAATATGCAAATAACAGGGTTCAGTTTAAACAACCCATCTCCAGCTTTGGAGCTATAAAAGAGAAACTTGCATCAATGGCAACATCGTGTTATGCTGGTGAATCAGCGTGTTATCGTGCAGCAAGTGATGTTCAATCTAAAATAGATGAATATGAAGCTAGTGGATTAACTAAACAAGAGTCTGAACTCAAAGGCGTAGAAGAATTTGCTGTTGAATGCTCTATACTTAAAGTTGCAATTTCTGAGGACATGCAAATGTGTGCTGATGAAGGGGTTCAAATATTTGGAGGAATGGGATTCTCAGCGGAAGCACCAATCGAAAGCGCTTGGAGAGATGCAAGAATTGGAAGAATTTATGAAGGAACAAATGAAATAAACAGAATGCTAATCATAGGAATGATTTTAAAGAAGGCTATGAAAGGAGAGCTTGATATTATGTCTGCTTATCAAAATATAATTGAAAGTAAATCTCAAGAAACTATAGAAAATTCAGATCAACTAAATGATGAAATAACATTAGTTGAAAATATGAAAAAGGTTTTCTTACTATTATTAGGAAAATCTTTTGAAAAATTTGGCCCTGAGATTGATAAGAATCAGCAGGTTCTTCTTTGTCTTTCAGATTTAGCTATTGAGACTTACATCTCTGAATCAACTTTAAAAAGAACTTTAAAGAATATTAAAAGAACATCTGCAATTGATCAAGAACATCAAATAAGTATGTCAAAATTATACATTTACGAAGCTGCTAAAATAATTGAAAAAAAATCCAGAGATATAATAAATAGTGTTATAGATTATGATAATCAAGAAAATATTTATTCTTCTATATCAAAGAAGCTTAGCTATACAAAAAATCCAAATATATTTGAGCTAAAGACTCATATTGCAGATAAAATAATTTCTGAAAATAAATATTGCTTTTGATGAGGAGGATAGCAACTTTAATTCTTTTTTTATCTATAACATTTATATATCCTCAAGATTCAAAGATGTATAAAATAATTGAGGGTGTATCAGCTGAAAGAATAGAAAGTGACATAACAAATTTAGTTTCATTTGGAACTAGACATACGCTAAGCGATACTATTTCAGAGACAAGAGGAATTGGGGCTGCAAGAAGATGGATTAAAAAAGAATTTGAAAAAATTTCTAATGAATGTAATCAATGTTTAGAAGTTTTTTATGAAAAAAGTTATGTAACTATTGAGGATAGCGAAAGAGTTATTTTTCCAACATGGATATATAATGTAGTAGCTATTCAAAGAGGAGAGAAAAATCCAAATAGATATATAATTATGAGTGGCGATATAGACTCAAGGGTATCTGACCCAACAAACTATGTTGATGACTCACCAGGAGCTAATGATAATGCTAGTGGAATGGCAGGTACTATAGAAGCTGCACGAGTGTTATCAAAATATAAATTTGATAATAGCATTATCTATGTTGGTCTTAGCGGTGAGGAACAAGGACTTCTTGGAGGCAAAAGTTTAGCTTCATATGCGAAGAAAAAAGGTTGGGAGATTATAGGTATACTTAATAATGATATGATTGGTAATATTGAAGGAGTTGATGGAGTTATTGATAATAGAAGCTTTAGAATTTTTTCTGAACCATTTTCTTTCAATCCTAAGTATGCAAACGGATTAAATATGAGAACACAAGGTGGTGAGAATGATGGCCTTTCAAGGCAGCTTGCAAGATACGTTTATAAGACAGTAAAGAAATATATGCCAGAACTTAATCCAATTATGATATATAGGTTAGATAGATTTGGAAGAGGTGGACATCATAGACCTTTTAATGATGAGGGTTTTGCCGGTATTAGAATTATGGAAGCTCATGAAAATTATATAAGACAGCATAATGATATAAGAAATGAAAACGGAATAGATTATGGGGATGTTTTATCGGGAGTAAATTTTGATTATGCAGCAAAATTAACTTCTGTTAACGCAATTTCATTGGCAAGTATAGCTTCGTCACCAAAACCCCCAAGAAATTTAAAAATAGGCGGTATAGTTGAACCAAGTGTAAGATTTAGATGGGAACAGCCAGATGATTCATCTATAATCGGTTATAAAATTTATTGGAGAGAGACAACCTCCTCAACATGGGAGTATAGTAAAACTATTGGACTTGTTGATAACTATATTCTTGAGGGAATTGTAATTGATAATTTTATATTTGGAATTTCATCTATAAATTCAGGAGGATATGAAAGCTTGGTTGTTTTCCCAGGATCTACATTTAAATAACAATTAAATAAATCCTTTGTCTTTCATCCATTCATCATTATAAATCTTACCTATATATCTACTGCCAGAATCATGTAGGAGCACAACAACCACTTGTCCTTTTTTAAAATTAGATTTTAGTTGAATCATCCCAGCTATAGCTGCACCACAGGAATTACCTGCAAAGATACCTTCTTCTTTAGCTAACTTTCTTGTATATAATGCAGCATCTTTATCAGTTACCTTTTCAAAATGATCAATTACGTCAAAATCAACGTTTTTAGGTAAAATATCTTCACCAATACCCTCTGTAGAATATGGGTAAATTTCTTTCTCATCAAAAATTCCTGTTTCATGATATTTCTTGAATACAGATCCATAAGTGTCAATACCCCATATTTTTACACTAGGTTTCATTTCTTTTAAATATTTTCCAACACCAGAAATTGTCCCACCTGTACCTACACCTACGACAAAATGATCAATCTTTCCATTAGTCTGTTTCCATATTTCAGGACCAGTTGATTCGTAATGAGCTATAGTATTTGAAGGATTGTCATACTGATTTACATACCATGAATTATTTGTTTCTTCTGAAATTCTTTTGGAGACTGAATAATAAGACCTTGGATCATTAGCCTCGACATTTGTCGGACAAACAACTACTTCAGCACCCATAGCTCTAAGAACATCAAACTTTTCTTTAGATTGTTTATCATTTGACACACATATTAATTTATAACCTTTGACTATAGCTGCAAGAGCTAATCCCATACCAGTATTTCCAGAGGTACCTTCAACAATTGTTCCTCCTGGTTTTAGTCTTCCATCTTTTTCTGCATCCTCAATCATTTTTAAAGCCATTCTGTCTTTGACTGAATTACCAGGATTAAAACTTTCAACTTTTACAAAAACACTTGATTCAATCGATTTAGAAATTTTATTTAACTTAATTAAAGGTGTATTTCCAATAGTTTCAAGAATATTTTTGTAATACTTCATTTTAGGTGTTTATATTTATTGTTGGAACAAATCTAGTAATTGATGAAAAAGTTACAAATAGAACGATTATTCCAAAAAAAACAAAGACTAAATTAATAGAAATTATATATATAGGATCTACAATAAAAGGTATTGAATCCACATAATAATCATCAGGATTTAGTTTTAAGATATTATAATTATTCTGCACAAACGAAACAATTATAAATAAAATATTACCAGGAATAATTCCTCTAAGAAGAATATCAATACCCTGATAAACAAACACTTTTCCTAATAATTTATTATCAGCACCCATAGAACTCATAATACCAATCATTTTTATTCTCTCAAAGATTAGTGTAAGCATAGAGATGATAATACTTATAATTGCTACAATTATCATTAGTACTATAACTATCAAAATATTAAAGTCAAATATGGATATCCAATTAAATATATTATTGTACTTATCTTTAATAGTAACTATAGTGAGATTATTGTTTAAAAACAAATCCTGGTAAGACAAGTTATTTTCAATATCCATAACCAAATCTTTATCATCAATTATTAGTTCAATTGCTCCTACATCATTAGAATTTAATTTGTATAGGTTTTGAATAGATTCAATATCTCCAATTATATAGTTAGAATCAAAATTAGGAAAATCAGTTTCATAAACACCATAAACTCTATAATATCTAATATTAGGTATTTTTTGATTTTCAAAAGTCTGAAAATATAGTGTAATGTTATTCCCAATACTGATATTAAGCTTTTCAAGTAATGATTTAGATATTATAATATCGTTGAGAATTTTTGGTTTATCATTTAATTTATCTATAATAAATTGATCAAATTTTTTAAAGTTTAATTGGTCTTTAACACCTCTGAAAATTATTGTTTCTATAGAATTATTAATTTTAATTATTGATGGCTTTTCAATAGTGGAATTTATTTTAATATCAGGATATAATGTTTTTATTTTACTAATTACATCTTCTGATTCGTTAATTATTTCTGATGCTATTCCTCTATTATTATTTTCATAGCTAGATATTGTTATATCAGAACTAATATTAAATAATATTTCTTTGATTGAAAATTGGAGGCCTTTTCCAATTGAAACTGCGGTTAATGATACAAAGATTCCAATAAAGACAGAAAATATTGCAATTTTTATTATACGAGATGAAATATTACTTTTATCAGTATTAGTTTTTAATTTTCTATATATGAAAAGAGATAGATTCAAATTAAATCTTTTGCTCAAAAATACACTTTTATTTATTGTAGTTTTTCAGCTTAATCATTCTATTTTTTCACAAGAAATTGTTCATGGAGCTGAAAGAATTGACCTATATTATAATAAATTAAAAGATAAAAAAGTTGGTATAGTAGCAAATAATACTAGCGTAATAAAAACCTCAAAAGGATTTACACATATAATAGATACTTTAATTTCTAGAGGTATATCAATAAATAAAATTTTTAGTCCAGAACATGGTTTCTTGGGAGATAAAGATGATGGGGAAAAATTTGAAAGCTCATTCTATAAAAATATTGAGATAATTTCTCTTTATGGAGAGAATAGAAAATTGAAAGATAATGATATAGAAGATATTGATATTGTAATTTTTGATATACAAGATGTAGGTGTAAGATTTTATACATATTTGTCTACACTACACTATGCGATGCAATCAGCTGCGAGAAAAAATGTAGAGTTTATAATTATGGATAGAGCTAACCCCAACTCATACTATATAGATGGTCCTGTTTTAAATCTTGAAAACTCAAGTTTTATTGGGCTTCATCCTGTTCCTATAGTATACGGAATGACAATAGGAGAATATGGTTTAATGATAAATGGAGAAGGTTGGCTTGAAAATAATTTAAAAGTTGATCTTGAAGTTATTAAACTAGAGAACTATAATCATGAATTTAAATATGAACCCCCAATTAGACCCTCACCTAACCTGCCAAATATTCAATCAATTTATTTATATCCCAGCTTAGCTTTTCTAGAAAAAACTGAGGTAAGTGTTGGAAGAGGAACTGAAATTCAATTTCAAATATACGGACACCCAGATTTCACTAGTGATTTTAGCTTCACACCTAAACCTAATTTTGGAAGTCAATATCCAAAATTAAAAGGAATCCTTTGTTTCGGTGAAGATCTTAGAAATTATAAAACTTCTAACGTGATTGAGCTTAAATGGCTTATAAATTCATTTAGGCAAATAAATGATAAAAATAAATTTTTTAGAAGTGATTTTGATAAATTAGCTGGAACATCTAATTTGAAGAAACAGATTATTGAAGGGCTTAGTGAATCAGAAATAAGAGATTCGTGGAAAGAAGATCTTGAAAAGTTTAAAAAAATTAGAAAGAAATATTTATTATATTGATATCGTTATGACAAAATTATCACCTTTTCATCTTGCAATTCCAGTAAAGAATCTTTCAGAGTCTAAAAATTTCTATCAAAACATACTTGGATGCAAGCCGGGTAGAGAGTCTGATGAATGGGCAGACTTCGATTTTTTTGGCCATCAGTTGGTTATTCATGTAGATCCAAATCTAGAAGGAATAAAACATCATAATGAAGTTGATGGTAAATCAGTTCCAATTCCACATTTTGGTGTTGTTATACCATGGGATGATTTTGACAATTTTGCTAAATCATTATCTAATAAAATTAATTTTGTTATTGAGCCCTATGTTAGATTTGAAGGTCTTCCTGGTGAACAAAAGACAATGTTTTTTTACGATAACTCTGGAAATGCACTAGAGTTTAAATCATTTAAAGATATGGAAATGCTCTTCTCAACTAAACTTTAAGGATGCTTAAATTTGGGTCTAAAATATTTGAATTTATTTTTTCTGAAGAGAATAGAAAAAAGATTGAAAGTTTTACTATATGGACTGCTACTATTGGATTTGTTTTTCACCTTTCACTAGTCCTACTTAATAGCAATTCAATTATTAATTTAGGTAATGAAAGCTTATTACTTACTAATCCTATTTCAGCAATCTATACTCCTTTTTCTATAATTCTTTATTATGAAATATTCTTATTAATTTTTTATTTACCTAGATCATTTACCACCTCTATTCTAAAACAGTTTGAAATTATTTCATTAATTATAATAAGAAGAATTTTTTATGATATTCAAAAGCTTGATCTTAATGCAGAAAAATGGTTGGAAAATCCTGACAATCTTCAAATTACCTATGACCTTATATCTATTTTGATTCTGTTTTTTTTAATTTATTTGTTTAATCTAGTTAAATCTAGAATTGAAACAAAAAAAAGTAGTAAAAGAATGACAAGGTTTATTGATTCAAAAAAAATAATAAGCATTCTTCTAATACCTGTTATGCTTGTATTATTTATTCTAGGTATATATAATTGGTATTCTATTGGAATGAGTTCAAATTTTGCAAGCTCATTCTATTATGTAAATGAGATCTTTTATACAACTTTTTTCTCAATTCTTATTATTGCAGATGTTTTTATTCTACTATTATCTTTTCTATACACTGAAAGGTATAGTCAAATAATGAGAAATACAGGCTTTATTATCTGTACTATTTTGTTAAGACTTTCATTTTCCTCAACAGGTTTAACAAATATACTTTTAATTGTATCTAGTGTAATTTTTGGACTATTAATATTAAAAATTTATAGTTTAATGAATAAGATTGAATAATCAGTCTTTAAGCTGACAGGCTTTTAATGTATTTTTTAACAACATTGAAATTGTCATAGGCCCAACACCTCCTGGTACTGGTGTTATCATTACATCTCTTTTATTAAAATCTTCAAAGTCAACATCACCAACAATTTTATAACCTTTTGAAGAAGAGTCATCTTCAACTCTTGAAATTCCAACATCTATTATGATTGTGTTATCACTAACCATATTAGACTTTAAAAACTTAGGAATACCTATTGCAGATATAATTATATCTGAATTAATACATAATGTTTCTAATTCTTTAGAATTACTATGGGCAACTGTTACAGTTGCATTTGCAAAAGATTGGTTTTGACTAAGAAGAATACTAATTGGACGACCAACTATTTGGCTTCTACCTATTACAAGACATCTTTTGCCGGATAAGTCAATCTTATATCTTTTTATTAACTCAACAATTCCAGCTGGAGTAGCAGGTATAAAAGTATCAATTCCTAAAGTCATTTTACCATAATTTAAGGGATGGAAACCATCAACATCCTTGTCCGGAGATACTTGGGTTAATATTTTCTCTTGGTCAATATTTGAAGGTAAAGGTAACTGAACAATAAATCCATCAATTTCTTTATTTTCATTAATCTTAGTTATTTCATTTATTAATTCTTCCTCAGAGATATTATCATTGAATTTGAACAAAGATGAATTAAATCCAACTTTTTCACATGCCTTAATCTTACTATTTACATATGTTTGACTTGGTCCATCGTCCCCAACAATAATTGCAGCTAGGTGTGGGACTTTTTTTCTATTATTGACCCTATCTTCTACATGATTTTTAATTTCATCTAGAACATCAATAGAAATTTTCTTACCATCAATTATTTTCATATAAATATTTATTCAAATATACATCATTGCATAAACTATTTTATTTCATGCTTCTATACATTTTTTCAATTACTATAACATGTGGAAAGGTAATTGCTGCCAGAAAAGTAAAAATAATAGGCAAAAAATTAGTATTATCAATTTCGGTGAAGTTATAGAACAAAATTAAAAAGATAAGAGCCATAATAAAATATGGCATAGAATTTAATAAGTAACTCTTTAAACTATTTAAGTCATTACTACCATAGATATATTTTATCTGGTCCTTTATTGATAGAATGCTATGAAAAAAGATAAAATAAACTGAGAAACATAAAATTAATGTGGAACTCAATGATAAATAATAAAAAAGAACAAAAAATAAAATCTCACTAAAAATAAAAGATGTGAGATATTTATTAATTACTAAAGTGCATAAATATATAATAGAACTAGCAAATAGAATTACATTCAGGGTATTATAATTCAAAAATTTTATTTTAAATGATAAAAAAACATTATTTACAATATCAATATTATTCAGAAAAATTATTGTAAATAGGATAATTCCATGGGATAAAAATGAGATGACCCTATAATTTTTTTTTAGGTTTATATTTATTGGAATAGACTCTATATGTTGCTCACCAAAATGATAAATAGATACAAGGATAAATACAATTAGGGCAAATGATGGAAAAAAATAAAAGAAGATTAATCCAAGAAAGACAACACCTATATATGTTGAAAAGATCCTAAATTGGTTATAATAAGATGTAGATTTTGAATTTCTCTTAATTATTAACAAGTCATTTGCACCATGGACTAATCCAACTGACAATACAAGTGTAAATCCTATCAAATCCTGATAATTTGCTGATAATAAATAACTTATTAAAATAAAAATTGTAAAAACAGCTATTCTGAATATGATAATTTTCGTCATAATCCATTAAATTTTTCTTAAAAAAAGATATGATTTTTTTTCAAATTATATTTTTTTATTCCATTATTTTATTTAATTTACTTTTCTATAAACAATAATTAATTTAATTATGGAAAATTTATTAAGTATTTTACCGGTAATAGTTACTGATTTAAGCTTGACTGATTTCACTTTTTGGATTGGTTTTGCAGCTATGTTTGCAGCAACACTTT
>JAFMFH010000037.1 GCA_017856235.1 Flavobacteriaceae bacterium
GGAAATATAATTGAGAACTCTCCAAACTTTAATTATATATTTTATAGAAGTGCTTATGAAAATTACAATTGGTACAATGATAACTTAAAAAACATAAAAGTCAGTAATGCATATTTATCTCTGTCTTTAAAGGAATTAATTAATATCTCAGGAGAATATAGTCAAATTGAAAACTATACATTTTTTAAAGAGACAACAAATCAATTAAATGGTGAGATTGATAGAATGAGAATTGTTTCTGTAGATCAAAGAAATTCTCGAATAAATTATTTAAGAGTTAAATTAAAAAGTAATATTGGCATAAATAAGTTCAATTTAATAAATACTGCGATGTATCAGAAAACAGATCAGGAATTGAATGAAATTAATGATCAACTGACATTGAATGTTCCTGAATGGATAGTAAGAAGTACTATGATGTTTTCAACTAACGTATTTAATAATTCACTATATATTCAAACTGGGCTTACATTTAATTATTTTACTAAATATTTTGCAGACTATTATAATCCCTTAATTTCTGAATTTGTTACACAAAATTATAAGCAAATAGGAGAATATCCTAGATTTGATTTTTTCTTTAATGCAAAAATTCAACAAACAAGAGTATATATTTCAGTTGAACACTTAAATAGTTCATTTACAGGTTATGATTACTATTCTGATCCATTTAACCCATATAGGGATATGTCAGTAAGATTGGGATTAGTATGGAATTTTTTCCAATAAAAAATGAAAATTTTTTATGTAATAGGAGTAATGTCAGGAACTTCACTAGATGGAGTAGATCTAGTATATGTTAAGTTTATACAAGATGAAAGATGGAGTTTTGAGATAATTAACTCAAAAACATATAAATATGAGGATTCTGTTAGTAAATTATTGACCAAAATATCTGAAAAGAGCCTTGAAGAGATAAAACATATTGATAGAGAATATTCAAAGAAACTTGCAGATATAATTAAGAGATTCATTTTTGAGTTTTCGATTAAAAATATTCATTTTGTTAGTTCTCATGGACATACTGCAATTCATGATCCTTCTAATTCAATTACATATCAAATTGGAAATCTGCCAATTATATCTCAAGAAATTAATCAGAATGTAATTTGTGACTTTAGAGCTCAAGATATAAAACTCGGAGGTCAGGGAGCTCCTCTAGTTCCTGTTGGTGAAAAGTATTTATTTCATGAATATGATTCATTTATAAATCTTGGTGGATTTGCCAATATCTCAAAGTATGAAAGTGAAAAGTTAATAGCCTATGACATATGTCCTGTTAATATTGTTCTAAATGATTTATCAAAAAAAATTGGAAAAGATTATGATAATAGGGGAGCTATAGCTTCATCGGGAAAACTTATTTTAAATCTTTATAAGGAATTAGAAGAATTAGAATACTATCAAAAAAAACCACCAAAGTCACTAGGTATTGAATGGGTAAATAAGAAAATAATTCCATTAATTAATAACTATAATGATTATAAAATTGAAGATTTATTAAACACATTATCTAACCACATTGCAAATCAGGTTTCAAATAATTTAAAAGACTTAGATAAAGTGTTTATTACAGGTGGAGGCGCTTATAATGATTATTTAATTAATGCTATTAACTCAAAAACAAATTGTGAAATCATAATACCATCTAATAATATAATAGAATTTAAAGAGGCTTTAATCTTTGCTTTTCTAGGAGTTTTAAGATACTTGAATATTAATAATTGTTATTCTTCTGTAACAGGAGCATCAAAAGATCATTGTTCTGGAAAGATTTATTTGACTTAACTTTGATTTTTTAATAAATTAGTAGTTTACCTTAAATCAACTTATGAAAAAAACATACCTACTTATTTTATCTCTAATATCTCTCAATATTTGTGCTCAAAATATTTCATGGCAGAATGTTAATCTTAATGTTCCATTTGAGAACACTGACTCCGTTTATAATCTAATAGATGGATTCTACTCAAATATTCAAATACCTGAGGGTGTAAGAGTTTCTTTATGGAGTATTGAATATAAAGGTTCTAGTGAAAAAGCTACTCATTTATTAAATTTTGCTGGTTCCAAAGAAGCACTTGCTGAATTTGAATCTAGAAAATTAACTCCAGAATGGGATGCTTATGTATCAAAATTAAATTCTTTAACAAGTAGGGATGGGTTTTCTGTTACAGCAGGTGTGACTCTTGTTAGATACAATTTAGATAAATGGCAACAGCCAATTGCCCAATCACACCAATGGAAAGTAAAAGACCCGGTTAAATTTTTAACAGCTTTTGCTAACTTAATGTCTGTATTTAATGATATGTCTGGATATGTTTCAATTGGTCAAACCACTCATGGAGTTGAAAATGGTGAAACTCATTATATATATGTAACTTATCCAGATTTAATAGCTGCATTGGATTTTGGAAATGCTCAGAATAAAGATCAAGCAGATGCAATCTCCAAATGGATAGAGGACACAAAAGGTGAAGAATATACTAGAAGTATAACAAGGGTTATGCTTCAATCATGGGAATAAATTTTAAATAAATGGAAACAATATTATTAGGAATATTTATTCTAGGTTATTTAGCAATAACACTAGAGCATAGTTTAAAAATTGATAAGCTTATACCAGCTTTGGCAATGATGGCTTTTTTATGGGCATTAATTGCAATATTTAATATACCGGTATTTGAAGTTGATACAGAGTTACGGGAACTAATACCAACAAAAATAAAAAAGATAATGGCATATCATTTATCTCATACTTCAGAGATTTTAATCTTCCTTTTAGGAGCAATGACTATAGTTGAGATTATTGATTACTATAATGGTTTTGAAAAAATTAAATCATTTATTAAAACTAAATCAAAGAAAAAATTATTATGGATTTTTTCAATATTAGCATTTATATTGTCTGCCATCATTGATAATTTGACTGCTACTATTGTACTAATTACAATTCTTCAAAAAATTATTAGAGATAAAAATTTGAGATTATGGTTTGCTGGATTAATTGTAATAGCAGCAAATGCTGGAGGAGCTTGGTCGCCAATTGGAGATGTAACCACAACAATGTTATGGATAGCTGAAAAAGTTACAGTTCCAATGTTATTTTATTATGTGTTTATTCCTTCTGTAGTATGTATGGTAGTTCCAGTCTATATTGCTTCATTTCTTAAACCTTTTAAAGGAAACTTAGATAACATAGATAATGACGAAAGCAGTATAACTAAAATAGGTACAATAATGTTATGGTTAGGATTATCAGCTATTCTTTTTGTGCCATTTTTTAAAGTTTTTACTGGTCTCCAACCTTATGTTGGTATGATGCTTTCACTTTCTATTGTTGCAACATTTGCAGAAATATACAGTGGCACTAAATTTAACATTAGTTCTCCTAATCAAACTAGTATTATGCATAGTAAGAGTCCTGTTCATTCTGCATTAACAAAGATCGAACTTCCTAGTATTTTATTCTTTTTAGGAATTTTAATGGCAGTAGCAGCTTTAGAATCAATAGGATATTTATTTGAATTTGCTCAATATCTAGAAACTGTTATTCCTGATATTAGAATAGTTGCAGGATTCTTAGGTTTAGGTTCAGCAGTAATTGACAATGTTCCTTTAGTAGCTGCCTCGATAGGTATGTTCTCCCAACCAGTTGATGATTCTTTATGGCATTTAATTGCATATGCAGCCGGTACAGGAGGTAGTGTACTAGTAATTGGTTCTGCAGCTGGAGTTGTAGCAATGGGTATGGAGAAAATTGAGTTTTTCTGGTATCTTAAAAACATAGGTTGGTTAGCATTCCTTGGATTCCTTGCTGGATTTATAACATTTGTTTTATTTGAAGCATATATTTTTTAATCACTAATATTGAATTATAAGCAAGCTGAGAATTGGATTTTAAATCGTTTACCATTTTATCAATTTCAAGGTTCAAAAGCATATAAACCTGGTCTTGATAATATAAGATCTTTTGTTGAACATCTCAATCTTAATATTAAAGATATTAAGCTAATTCATATTGGAGGTACAAATGGAAAGGGAAGTACTTGTGCATATTTATCATCAATAATTCAAGAATCAGGATATAAGGTAGGAACATTCACTTCACCTCATTTTTTTGATTATAGAGAGAGAATTAAAGTAAATAATAATAAAATCGAAAAGGGTTTTATCTCAAAGTTTATTTCAACTTATCGTGATATAATTGAAAAACTAGAACTTACTTTTTTTGAGCTTTCATTTGGTATGTCTCTGTGTTATTATATTGAAAAAAATGTTGACTATGCGGTTATCGAAGTAGGCCTAGGTGGAAGATTAGATGCTACAAACATCATCAATCCAATTTTGTCTGTAATTACAAATATTTCATATGATCATACAGAAATATTGGGTAATACTTTAGAAAAAATTGCATTGGAAAAAGCTGGAATAATAAAAAAAAATACCAAAGTAATAATTGGGGAAAGAGATAAAAGCACAGAAAATGTTTTTATTGAAATAGCAAATAAAAAATTTTCAGAAATAATTTTTGCATCTGATTATAAATCAAAATTTGAATACTCAGACATAGAATATTTCAATAAAAACATAAATACAGTTGTACAAATTTGCAAGAATCTAAATGACAAAAAGATAAATGAAAATAGTATAGAAAAAGGTATTTTAAATATTAATGTAAATACTGATTTTTATGGTAGGTGGACAATATTAAATGATAACCCGAAAATTATTTTTGATTGCGCACATAATGAGTCAGGTTTTATTCATTTATCTAAACATTTAAGTTTATTAAAATATGATAAACTATTTTTTATATTAAGTTTTGTTAAAGGAAAAAATGTAAAAAAATTAGTTAGTTATCTTCCAGCCAAATCTATAATATATTTCACTTCTTCAAATATGTCCAGGTCAATGGATCATGATGAGATTGAAGAAAGTATGGGAGAAAACATTAATTTTGACATTAATCCAAGTAGGATTTATAGTAATATATTAAGCCAGGCTTCTCCAAATGATTTAATTGTTATAACTGGAAGTAATTATATTGCAAAAGAAATTTTTCATGAAAAATAGATTTTTATTTTTTTTATTCTTGCTGTTTAATAGCTCATTAGCTTTTTCTCAAATTACAACTGATAGACCAGATCAAACAGAATCTGCTTTAGTTTTATCCTTAGGTCAAATTCAAATTGAATCAGGTATTTCATTCGAAAACTCTCAATCTAATATTAATACTCTTTTTAGAATTGGTATAATTGAAGGAATTGAAATAAGGCTTAATAGTAACTATTTAATAAATGATGAGTTATCATTCATGAAAAAATCATCATTTAGTGATTTTGAGGTAGGAGCTAAGTTTAAAATTTTTAATAAAACCTCTAAAAATACTAAAGTTGCTTTTCTATCTCACCTTTCAATTCCAACAGCTAATGAAGTATTTTCTAATAATGCCTATGGTCTTCTAAGTAGAGTAAATGTATCACATGACCTAAATAGTGAATCTCAAATTGGGTATAATATAGGATATAATAAATATGAAAAAATGGATGGAAAATTCATTTATACAATTGTCTACGGAAGAAATTTGGGTTCTTTTGGAGTCTTTTTTGAAATCTTTGGTGATGAATCTAAAAATAATTCGAATATTAATTTTGACTCAGGTATTACATACCTCTTAGATAATAAAAAACAACTTGATATATCAATAGGTAAAGGCCTGAACAATGATATGTTATATGTGTCTGGGGGTATTAGCATTAATATTGACTAGATGAACCTATAGAAATCCAATTAGTCTAGGTGTATTTTTTTTATAATCCTTATAGCTATTAAGATTACCCCATTTTTTATCTCCATTATATTCCAATATTCTAATTCCGCTTACATAAACTAATAATAAATATGTAAATAAAGGAGAGATTAAAGTTGCTAATTCCAATCCTTCCAAAGATGATAAAGATATTATTGAGATACCTAACCATAACAAAATTTCACCTAAATAATTTGGATGTCTAGATAACTTCCACAGCCCAGAATTTATAAACTTGTCTTTGTTTTCAGGATTACTTCTAAATTTGGTTTTTTGATTGTCTGCAATAATTTCCAAAATAAAACCAATTAAAAAAATAGCTAATCCAAAATAGAAGTAATTATTTATAATTATTCCTTTAGCAACTCCAGCTAATGCGCATGCAGAACATAAAGAAACCCACATTCCTTGAAGAGTCCATGTCATAAAAAATCTTGTTGGAGATTTCTTAATCTCACGAAATCTAATATCTTCTCCTGCTTTTTTTATTCTAATAAATAAAAAGGTACCAAGTCTTAATGCCCAAATAATGATTATGATTGAAAGTATTATGTTTCCAATATTCAGAAATAATGGATCATAATTATTAAGAAAACAATAGCTTACAACTGAAATGTAAGTAATGCTTCCTGATATATCATAAAACTTTTCAGTTTGAAGAAGATATGCTGGTACAAAAAGTATCCATTGAATAATAAAAGCAAGCAAAACAGCATTTTTTACTACTTCTATTCCAGTTAGATATGCTATTGAATAAGAGAAAAAAAATGCAATAGCAGAAAACAATAATTCTTTTATAGATTGTTTGATATTGCAATATAAAAAAAAACTTATATTTGCCCCTCTAGGGCGCTTAGCTCAGTTGGTTTAGAGCACTTGGTTTACACCCAAGGGGTCGGGGGTTCGAATCCCTCAGCGCCCACTATTTAAAATCTAACATAATCACGATTGATGATTATTTTTCCTTTAAATTTCTTATATTTTAATAACTAATTGTTTTTTAACTTAACGTCTTAGTTTATATTAAAAATCAATAATTCTTTATTCATGAAAAAAATCTTAATTATATTTTTTATTACTGTTAATGTTTATTCTCAATCTTCTAATCTTTTTGAACCAATTGATGTTTTTGATCTTGAATATGTCTCTAACACTGAAATTTCTCCAAATGGAAATAGGATTCTATACCAAAGAAACTTTAATGACATAATGACCGATGAAAGTTTTTCAAATATTTGGCTTATTAACTTTGATGGTTCTGAGAATAGACCTATTACAACTGGAAATTTTAAAGATAATTCACCTAAATGGTCAAATAAAGGAGATAAGTTTGTTTTTAAGTCCAATAGAGAGGGAAAGCAACAAATCTATCTATTTAATATAGCTAATAACTCTATTCAAAAATTAACAAACTTTCAATATTCAATTAGCTCAATCAAATGGTCACCTGATGATAGTTATCTTTTATTCTCTTCATTTATTGATGACAAAAGAGATAAATTAATTAAAATGCCAGAAAAACCGAAAGGAGCAAAATGGAATGATCCTCCAGTTGAAATAACAGATTTAAATTACAGATATGATGGATCTGGATATAGAAAACCTGGGGAAACACAATTTTTTACAGTTCCAATTACTGGAGGAACTCCAAGACAAATTAGTAATATTCCAGCTGAAAAAAGAGCATTTCAAGGTGAATGGATTGACAATAATACTATTGTTTTTTCAGCTAATTTAAATGAAGACTCTGATTACAATACTAACAATACTGAAATTTATACTTTAGACATTAACTCTGGAATACAAAAAGCTTTAACTAGTAGAGAGGGGCCTGATAATAGCCCAAAGGTATCAAATGATAATTCCTTAATTGCATACCTAGGTTATGATGATGAGTACTTAAGCTATCAGCAGAATTCTATTTACATAATGAGAATTGATGGATCTGAAAAGTATAAAATTGAGTTAGATCTTGATAGAAATATTTCAAATATATACTGGTCAGGAGATGACAAAAAAATATTTTTTCAATATGATGACAATGGAATAACCAAAATTGGATCAACAACTTTAGATGGAAAATTAGATTTTATCATTGACGAAGTTGGTGGATTATCTTTCTCTAGACCATACAGTGGAGGCTTTTTTAGCTTATCCAAAAATGACAGATACTCATTCACGTATGGAACAGTTTATAATCCTGCAGACTTGGCAGTAGGTTATAAGGGATCTAAAAATAGATTGACAAACCTAAATAAGGATCTCTTTGACTATAAAAAATTAGGAAATGTAGAAGAAATGTGGTATAAATCTTCTTTTGACGGTGAAATGATTCAAGGCTGGATTGTTAAGCCACCAAATTTTGATGACTCAAAAAAGTATCCACTTATTTTAGAAATACATGGTGGACCTCATACTAATTATGGATTTCATTTTTCATCTGAGGTTCAGCTATTTGCATCCAAGGGTTATGTAGTACTTTATACAAACCCAAGAGGTAGCACTAGTTATGGAAAAGAGTTTGCCAATTTAATCCATCACAATTATCCAAGTCAAGATTATGATGATTTAATTTCAGGTGTGGATAATTTGATAGAAAGAGGTTACATTGACGAGAATAACTTATTTGTAACAGGAGGAAGCGGTGGAGGAGTATTAACATCCTGGATTATTGGAAAAACAGATAGATTTGCTGCGGCTGTTGTTGCAAAGCCAGTAATTAACTGGTATAGCTTTGTTTTGTACGCAGACAATATTGGATATTTTTACAAATATTGGTTCAAGGATCTTCCATGGGTTGATCCAGAAAGCTACCTTAAAAGATCTCCAATAAGTTATGTTGGGAATGTAAAGACTCCAACAATGGTTCTTACCGGAGAAAAAGATTATAGAACACCAATGGCTGAAAGCGAACAGTTTTATGCTGGTTTAAAACTTAATAAAGTTGAGTCAATGCTTGTAAGAATTCCTAATGCAAGCCATGGAATTGCATCAAAGCCTAGTAATCTTATTGCAAAGGTAAATGCTATAATTTCCTGGTTTGAGAAATATAAAAAATGAAAATACTTTTAACTGGCTCATCTAAGGGAATCGGATATGATATAGCTAAAACCCTCATTAGAGAAGGTCATGATATTGCTCTTCATTACAACAAAAACAAGTCACCCCTAAATACTTTAATAGAAAATTCTAAAACAAACTCTTTTACAATCCAATCAGATTTATCTGATTCCAGTCAAGTCAAAGATCTAGTAAATAATACAATTGATAAGTTATCATTTCCTGACTGTATTATTAATAATGCAGGAATAGCAGAATCTGCGGATATATCAATAGACTTTGAGAAATGGAATGAGTTATTTGATAGAACAATTGATGTTAATCTTAAAGCACCTTCACTTATTTTTAAAGAATTAATAAAGTATAAAAGAGCAAATAAAATAAAATCTAGATTGAGATTTATTAATATTGCTTCAAGAGCTGCATTTAGGGGTGAGCAAGAGGATTATATTTCTTATGCATGTTCTAAGGGAGGAATGATTTCGCTTACTAAAACTATGTCAAGATCTTTTGGAGAAACTGACAATATTGTAGCAATTAGTATTGCCCCTGGATTTGTTAGAACTGAAATGGCTCAAAGTTTTATTGATAAGCATGGAGAAGATGTTGTAAAACAAGGTATTACTCTTGATAGGCTTACAGAGCCAAAGGATATATCACCATTAGTATCACTAATAGTTTCTGG
>JAFMFH010000014.1 GCA_017856235.1 Flavobacteriaceae bacterium
ATGATCTTTTTGACCTTTTAAATTCAATGGGTACAACTGATTTTGAAAAAATAAAATTAATAATTGATGATGAACATGCTGCTACAATAATTATGGTCTCAGGTGGATACCCTCTGAATTATGAAAAAAATAAAATAATTTCTCATTTAACAGAAGAAACAAACTCCATAATTTTTCATGCTGGAACAAAAAAGGTTGATGATAATTTTTTAACAAATGGAGGAAGGGTTATTGCTGTAACATCTCTATCGGAAAACTATAAGGATGCTTTAAAATCATCATATAATCAGATAAAAAAAATAAGCTTTGACCAAGCTTACTTCAGGCAAGACATAGGTTTTGATTTATAGGAAAGAATGAGAAGTAACATCCTTGTCTTCTTCTCCATTGTCATCGAACTCTTTTAACTTTTTAATCCAGTAAGCAGCTCCGATTATACCAATTAATATAAATGTCCAAGAAACAATATTTGCTATATACCAACTATCGTATTGAATAGTTCTTAATAAATCAAAAGGGAAGAAAAGAATTTCTTCAAAAAGCCAAGCTAAGGAATAAAAAAAGTCTTTTACCATAATTAAATTATTATTCAAAATTAATACATTGAGATATGTTTGCAAAGACATTTGAAAAATTTTCTTATACTTCAGTTGTTATATCCACACTTCTTCTTTTAGGAATTTCATATTACTATACAGCTCTGGAAATAACAGAGTCATTATTTGAATCAAAATTCATTAATGGAATTTTAATTTTTGGAGCATTAATACTATCAAGTTATTCTATAGATAAAGTTACTAGAGAACTGACAACAGAAAGGACAAACAGGAACGCATACCATTTATTATTGTATCCATTAATTATTATGTGTTATCCAGTTGAGTTAATTGATATGAGATTTATATTATCATCATCATTAATATGGGCAGCATGGATAAATATGAGAGTGTTTATTGAAATTTCAAATCCTGTAAGAAAAAATAAAAGATTATTTGATGCCTCTGTTCTTCTTAGTTTTTCTTCATTGATAATGGTTGAAAACCTAATTCTTTTATTATACCCCATAATGATTTTAATTGCTTCAAACATTACCAGAGACATTAAACATCTTATAATAATTTTTATGACCCCGCTTATTATCCTACCCACAGGATATGTGCTTTTATCTTTCTTATCATTAGATAATTATTTGTTTAGTTCTTACCTCTTTGGATACCAGTTACAGATGTTAGATAATTTTACACTTGTTCTATCGATTTATTATATCCCTCTATATGTTGTTTTTATATTATACATAATATCAGTGATAATTAAATTTAAGAGATCTTCAGGATATCAGAGAAGAATTTTAGATTTTACTGGTTTTATCTTCATTATTTTAACTTCCCTTTTTTTTTCTATGAATCAAGAACTCACGGGGTCTGAGTTTCATTATCTTTCGCTTGTATTAGTTTCTTTTATATCTCAAATTTTTGTAAAAAAAATAAAGAGTTTATATGTAAACTTTATCTTTATAGTTTTGATTGCTACATTAGTAACTTTTAACTTTTTTATATGACAAAAACTGCAATAAGTTCTCTTGCTATTAAAGTATTTGAAAAATCTGTATATGATTATCATGTTCATGATGATATAAACAAATTAGCTTCTAATCCGTATGCCAAAAAAGACTTTGAACATTTGCTCTATGAAAAGAATTGGATTGATACAGTCCAGTGGCATTATGAAGATATTATAAGAGACCCTGATATAGATCCAAAAGAAGGAATGAAACTTAAAAGACTTATTGATAGTTCTAACCAAAACAGAACAGAGATGGTAGAATATATAGATTCCTATTTCTTAAAATTATATTCTAATGTCATTTCAAAACCTGATGCTAAAGTAAATACTGAAAGTCCTGCGTGGGCTCTAGATAGACTTTCGATATTAATTCTAAAAATATACCACATGAAAGAAGAGTCTATGAGAAAAGATGTTAGTGAGCAGCATAGAAAAACATGTAATCAAAAACTTCAAGTTCTTCTTCAACAAAGAAAAGATTTGTCAGAATCTATAGATCATCTTCTAGAAGATCTATCAAAAGGTGAAAAGATAATGAAGGTTTATAAGCAAATGAAAATGTACAATGATGAAACCTTAAATCCGGTTCTTTATAAAAAAGATGAATAAAAAAAATGATAGACCAATTTTGGTTTATAGATTTTCTTCACTAGGCGATATAGCAATGACTGTTCCTGTGTTAAGATCATTTTTCCATTCATACCCTAATCAAAAAATTGTTTTTGTATCTAGACCCTACGCTTCTCCACTATTTAAAGAATTTGAAAACTTAGAGTTCATCCCTATTGATTTTAATAATGAACATAAAGGATTAGGAGGCCTGTTTAATCTTTTTACAAAACTCTATGTAAAAAGGATAAAAGCAGTCGTTGATCTTCATGGAGTTTTAAGGACAAAAATTTTAAATCTACTTTTTACATTAACATTTACAAAAGTAAAATCTATAGACAAGGGAAGGTATGAGAGAAAAAAATTGATTAGAAAAAAAAATAAAATTTTTAAACCGTTAACCCAGGTTCACTACAAATACTCTGATGTTTTTAGAGGAATTGGATTCCCTGTTGATTTGAGCAATCATGAATACCCAATAAAACCCTTTTTAAATCAAGAAAGTATAGAACAAGAAATATTATCTAAAAACACGCAAAAAAAAATAATTGGTATTGCTCCTTTTGCTGCTCATCAGGGAAAAAATTATCCTCTAGATTTGATGCAAAAGGTAATTGCATATCTTCAAAAAGATCATATAATTTATTTATTTGGTGGAGGAAATGATAACCTAAAACAACTGAATATTTGGGAAAATGTATATGATAATGTAATTGACCTATCAAATAAACTTAACCTTGAACAACAAATCAATATTATAAATTATCTAGACTTGATGATATCTATGGACTCTGCTAATGGACATCTTGCAGCAAATTATAATATTCCAGTTTTAACACTTTGGGGGATGACTCATCCATTTTGTGGATTTATGCCATTTGATCAACCCCAAGAAAATTCAATTACAATAGACAGAAACAATTTTCCTTTTATTCCAACTTCAATCTTTGGTAATAAAATTCCAAAAGATTACGAGAATGCTTTTAGATCGATTGACCCAAAAACAGTTATTGAAAAGGCATTAGAAATTTTATCTAAAACTAAACTTCATCAAAATTAATCACAACTTCGTCTGAAGTAGGTCGAGCTTGACAAGAAAGTATATATCCATCTTCAACTTCATCATCAGTCAAAATTTGATTATTATCCATTTTCACAGATCCTTTATTAAGCTTTGCAAGACATGTACTACATATACCTCCCTGACATGAGTATGGAGCATCAACATCATTTTCAAGAGCAAGCTCTAATATTGTTTTGTCATCATCCATTTCAAGATAGTACTCAACATCATCACAGATAATTTTAATTTTCTTTGACATATACGATTAATTGTTAAGGCAATAATAATAATAATTCGCTATATATTTAAAATAAAAATTGTAATTTGCCTCCCCAACTTTCAAAAAATGAAAAATTATAATAATTCTGCAAGCTGCTGTATTTTAGAAAAAAATAGCTCTATTAAGGGAGAATTTAAGTCTGAATGTGACTTTAGAGTTGATGGAGACTTTGAAGGAACTATTGAAACAAATGGAAAAGTAGTAATAGGTAAAAATGGACGTATTGAGGGGACTGTAGTATGCTCATCTGCAGATATTGAAGGCTCTATTAGTGGAACTATTCATGTAGAAGACTTATTATCTATAAGATCAACAGGAGAAGTCAAAGGAGATGTTGTTATGTCAAAATTAGTTGTTGAGTCGGGAGCTGTTTTCAACGCTAAATCTTCAATGAAAGAAGAAGGTACAGAAGAACCGTCTATAAAGAAGATTACAAACTTCAACGAAGCTCGTGAAAAAACAGCCTAAACCCTGGTTAATTCTTTCAGGTTTAGTTTTTCAAATTGCAGCTGTAATGTACCTTCTTATCAGACTTGGAGCATGGGCTGATTCATATTTTCAAAATCAATCTAATTATTATACTCTGGGGCTATCAATCCTTGGTATTATTTTCATAATTTTTTTAATTCTTTCACAGACAAAAAATTTAAAATAACTTTTTAAATTTTGACCTCAAATGATTTTAAAAATATCTATTTATACCTTACATTTGTCGCGCAAAACTTAATCCACTTAGTTTAGGCATGGTACACAGAAATAGCAAATCTTTTTTTCTTTCATTTATGCTATTTTGTGCGTTTTTTGGTTACGCTTCAGAAGATCAAAAAGAACTAACACTACAAGAAGAAATCACAGAGTATATATATCATCACGTTCAAGATTCACATGATTTTTCTCTATTTTCTACCAAGGATAAAAAAACCGGAGAAAAAAAGTATTATGGGTTTCCTCTTCCAGTTATTCTCGTAGATGATGGAGTTAAATTTTTTATGTCTTCTAAATTGGACCATGGTAAAAAAATTGTCAAGTCGTCAGATAAATATTATAAACTTTATCATGGAAAGATATATGAAACTAATGAAGAGGGATATATTTCATATGATGAAAATGGTAAGGTAACCAATGAAAGGCCTTTAGATCTTTCAATTACTAAAAGTGTTTTTTCTATTCTATTAGTTTCAATACTTATGTTCTATCTATTTAGATCACTTGCAAGATCGTATAATGATAATAACCTAATTGCCAAAGGGGTTGGAAGATTCTTTGAACCGATTGTCGTCTATATTAGAGATGAAATTGCAATACCTAGTATAGGAGAAGAGAAGCATAAAAGGTACATGTCTTTTTTGCTTACCCTATTCTTTTTTATTTGGTTTTTAAATCTTTTAGGATTAAGTCCTTTAGGTGTTAATGCAACTGGAAACATAGCAGTAACATTTGGATTAGCTCTTATTACCTTTCTAATTACAAACTTTACTGCAAATAAAACTTATTGGAAACATATTTTTTGGATGCCAGGTGTGCCAGTATGGTTAAAACCTTTTTTAGCGCCTGTAGAACTATTAGGGGTAATTATTAAGCCTTTTTCTTTAATGATCAGATTATATGCTAATATTCTCGCAGGTCATGTAGTATTATATAGCTTAATTGGACTAATTTTTATCTTTAAAAATTTAGTTGGATCAAGCTTATCTCTCGTCCTAGTATTTTTCATATCAATGATTGAGATACTTGTAGCTTTGTTGCAAGCGTATATTTTTACGCTTCTATCTGCATTGTATTTTGGTTTTGCAGTACAAGAGGATGAACACTAATTAAACTAAATGTATAACTTAAATTTAAAAAAATGGAAATACCAAAAATAATCGGAGCAGGAATTGTAATAATTGGAACTGGTATCGGGATCGGCATGATCGGTCGTGGTGCTATGGATGCAATTGGAAGACAACCTGATGCTTCAAATAAGATTCTTGTTGCAGCTATTGTTATAGCAGCACTAATAGAAGGAATTGCTTTTGCTGCATTGTTTGCTGTTAATTAATAATTCTAACTTATGGAAAAGTTAATAAGTGAATTTTCTTCTGGTCTTTTTTTCTGGCAGACTATAATATTTGTCACACTGATTTTCTTATTAAGAAAATATGCGTGGAAACCTATATTGGATACTGTTAATGAAAGAGAAAAATCTATACGAGATTCTCTAAACTTAGCTAAAGAGGCAAAAAAAGAAATGGAAAATATTCAAGCAGAGAATAAAAAAATTCTGCAAGAAGCAAGAGTTGAAAGTGATGCTATGATCAATCAGGCAAAACAGTCAAGTAAAGAACTTGTTGAAAAGGCAAAATCTGATGCTAGGTCTGAGGCAGAAAATATTTTAACACAAGCAAGGTCTTCGATTGAGAATGAGAAAAGAGCAGCCATGAATGAAATTAAAAATCAAGTTGCTGATCTTTCAATTGATATAGCCACTAAAGTTCTTGAGCAAGAGCTTGATAAAGATAAAAATCATCAAGAATTTATAGATAAGCTATTAAATGAAAAAAAGTTTAATTAAATAATATGACTATCGGAACAACATCTAAAAGATATGCTAAAGCTTTGATTTTTAATGCAATTGATCAAGGCAAGCTTGACGTGTTGTTTGATGAAATATTATCCTTTTCAACTATTTTAGAAGAGTCAGAAGAATTAAAAGATTTTATATCAAATCCTACAATTTCAAAAGACCTCAAAAAATCTTTACTTTACGATATTACTGGTAATTCGTTACCTAATATTTCGACTTTATTTAACCTTTTAACAGTAAATAACAGGATAGATATAATTCTTAGTGTTTGTTATGCTTTTGTCAAGCTCTATTATGATCACAAAAATATTGTTGAGGTTACAGTTACAACTCCAGTTGCAATTTCAGATGAAGTTGAATTAACAATAAAGAAGTATATCTCATCAATCAAAAAAGGTGAAATTAAATTAACAAAAAAGAAAGATGAAAGCTTGATTGCAGGCTTTACGCTTGACTTTGACAACTCTAGGCTAGATGCAAGCATTAAAAAGAGATTAAACATGATGAAGAAGCAACTTAAAACAAACTAAATAATAAAAAATGCAAAAAATTAAACCGGCTGAAGTATCAGCATTATTAAAAAAACAATTAGAATCAGCTGACATTCAATCTTCCTTTGATGAAATTGGAACTGTACTTGAGGTTGGGGATGGAATAGCGAGGGTATATGGTCTTACAAATGCACAGTATGGAGAGCTTGTTGCTTTTGAAAATGGCCTACAAGGTATGGTATTAAATCTTGAGGAGGATCATGTAGGTATTGTATTATTTGGACCTTCAAAAGGTATCAAAGAAGGTGATAACGTTAAACGCACAAATCAAATTGCATCAATCAAAGTAGGAGAAGGAATATTGGGAAGAGTTGTTGATACACTTGGTAATCCTATAGATGGAAAAGGACCTATTGAAGGAGAATTATTTGAAATGCCTATTGAAAGAAAAGCCCCAGGTGTAATATATCGTCAGCCAGTAAATGAACCTTTACAAACTGGGATAAAATCAATTGACGCTATGATTCCAATTGGTAGAGGTCAAAGAGAGTTAGTTATTGGTGATAGACAGACAGGTAAAACAACTGTTTGTATTGATACAATTTTAAATCAAAAAGAGTTTTATGATGCAGGGGAGCCCGTTTTTTGTATTTATGTTGCTATTGGACAAAAAGCATCAACTGTGGCAGCAATTTCTAAAACACTAGAAGATAAAGGAGCTCTTGCTTACACAGTAATAGTTGCAGCTAATGCATCTGACCCAGCACCAATGCAAGTTTTTGCTCCATTTTCAGGAGCTTGTATCGGAGAATATTTTAGAGATACAGGAAGGCCTGCTTTAATTATTTATGATGATTTATCTAAACAAGCAGTAGCATATAGAGAGGTCTCATTACTACTTAGAAGACCTCCTGGAAGAGAGGCTTATCCTGGAGATGTTTTTTACCTCCACTCAAGATTATTGGAGAGATCGGCTAAAGTTGTAAATGATGATAAGGTGGCAAGTGGAATGAACGATTTGCCAGATTCATTAAAATCGAAAGTAAAAGGTGGAGGATCATTAACTGCATTACCAATAATTGAAACACAAGCTGGAGATGTATCAGCATATATCCCAACAAATGTAATTTCAATAACTGATGGTCAAATTTTTTTAGAGTCAGACTTATTTAATTCAGGTGTAAGACCTGCAATTAATGTAGGAATATCTGTATCAAGAGTTGGAGGATCTGCTCAAATTAAATCAATGAAAAAAGTGGCTGGTACATTAAAATTAGACCAAGCTCAATATAGAGAGCTTGAAGCATTTTCCAAGTTTGGTTCCGATTTAGATGCAGCAACCCTAAATGTTATTGAAAAAGGTAGAAGAAATGTTGAAATTCTTAAACAAAATCAGAATGACCCATTTCAAGTGGAAGACCAGGTAGCAATAATTTATGCAGGATCTCAAAACCTTCTTAAAAATGTACCAGTTGAAAAAGTTAAGGCATTTGAGGAAACATTCCTTCAAGAACTTAGAAAAAATCACAAGAAACTTTTAAGTGAGTTGAAGGCTGGAAAAATTTCTGACAAAGAAACTGATGAGATTAAAAAAGTCGCTGAAAAAATTGCAAAATCGTTTTAAATTATGTCTGGATTAAAAGAGATAAGAAATAGAATTAGCTCTGTATCTTCAACTATGCAGATCACTAATGCTATGAAGATGGTATCTGCAGCTAAATTGAAGAAGGCTCAAGACTCAATTTCAGCGACTTTGCCATACTCTAATAAGCTATCTGATCTGATAAAAAATATTTCCGCCTCAACAGACTCCGATGATAAAAATCCATTATTTGAGAAAAGAGAGTCAGTAAACCTTCTAATAATTGCTATAACATCCAACAAAGGTTTATGTGGTGGATTTAATTCTAATATTATAAAAGAAGTCAATAATATCAAAACATCCAACTCATCTAAAAGAGTAGACATATTAACTATTGGAAAAAAAGGTGATGACATTCTTTCAAAAAAGTTTCAGGTCATAAGCTCTCACAATGATGTTTATGATAATTTTAATTATAATAATATTAAGGAAATAGCTGAAACAGTAATGCAGAAATTTTCTAACAAGGAATATGATGAAGTTATACTCGTTTACAATCATTTTAAAAATGCAGCAACTCAATTAGTAATAAAAGAACAGTATCTCCCAATTGAAGAAAGTACTGAAGAAAAGAATTCTACATCTGGAGATTATATATTTGAACCAAATATGGCAAAAATTTTAAATGAATTAATTCCAAAATCTTTATCTATCCAGCTTTTCAAGGCAATTTCAGATTCTATTGCAGGAGAACATGGAGCAAGAATGACAGCGATGCATAAAGCTACTGATAATGCATCTGAGTTAAGAGATCAGCTTAAACTGACATACAATAAAGCAAGACAGACATCAATTACAAATGAAATCCTGGAAATTGTAGGAGGTGCAGAAGCGCTAAACTAATAATTTAAGTTACAGTATAAACTTTTGTATTTTTGAGAATAAATTAATTAAATGAAAATATTTATTCCAATGGCAGGAAAAGGTACAAGGTTAAGACCTTTTACATTAACATGCCCTAAGCCTCTTATAAATATTTTAGATAAACCTATTGTTGAGCACTTAATTGACCAAATTACTTCTAAGGTTAAAAGTAGTATTGACGAGATAGTTTATATACTTGGCGATGAATCATATTTCAATTCTGATGTGGTAAATTCCCTTAAATTAATTTCAGAGAAATATAATGCAAAAACCAAAATCTATAGGCAACTTGAGCAGTTAGGAACAGGTCATGCAATTATGTGTGCAGAAGAATCTTTGTCAGGTCCATCAATAATAGCTTATGCTGACACTATGATTCAAGGTAATATTGAAATTGACACTCATGTTGATGGAATTATGTGGGTTAAAAAAGTCGATAACCCCTCAGCATATGGAGTAGTCAATCTAGACAATGAAAATAAAATTACAGAACTTATAGAAAAACCTGCCGACTTTATCTCAGATTTAGCAGTAGTAGGGATTTACTATTTTAAGGAAGCTTCAAATCTGAGAGGATATTTAAAAAAGCATTTATCAGAAAAGTTAAGTCCAGGAAAAGAATACCTTCTTAATTATGGTATTGAAAAAATGATAAAAAATGGTGACACTTTCATTCCTAAAGAAATTGATGTATGGATGGACTGTGGAACCCCTGAATTATTAATTAACTCTACTAAAATAATCATGGATTCTTACCATAATAATATTGAAAATACTGAAATCTACGGTAAAGAAGTAATAATCAAACCCCCTGTATTTATAGGCAAAAATGTAAAAATTCAAAACTCAACCATTGGACCATATGTAAGTATTGGGGATAACTCTTTGATTGAAAATACTAAAATTAATAATTCTATAATTTTTAAAAGTGTGGAGATTAATAATTCTGATATAGATAATTCTATCATAGGTTCAAATTCTAAATATGAAGGTTCTGGGTCAGAAATATTTTTGGGAGATAATTCAAAATCAATAAGTTATGAACTGTAAGGGAATAAAGCTATTTACAATAGTTGGTATATTGGCTATACAAGCCTGTTCAACTAACAAACAAATTATAAGTAATTTCCCCCTTGATGATATTGAAACGAATGAAATAATCAAAAACACAACAAAGTCAGAAATTAATTTTAATAACCTAAGAACTAGAGTTAAGGTTGAATATAATGATGGAAAGTCTATTCAGTCAATATTTCTTAGTTTAAGGGCTAGTCAAGATGAAAATCTATGGATCAGTGCATCTATGATAGTGCCTATTGCAAAAATTTTTATAACTAATGAAAGTTTAGTTTTTTATGAAAAATTTCAAAAAACTTATATTAATCAAGATATTGATAAAATAATGCAATCGACAGGTATAAAGAGGCCTGTTGAGTTAGTTCAAAATTTGCTTTTTGGCAAGCCATTAATTGACTTTAATAAAGGGGATTGGGATAGAATACAAAATTCTAATTATTATGTTTTACAATCAAAATCAGGAATTCAAAACACTATTTTTATTAATCCTGAAAATTTTCAACTAGAACAACAAAGGGTATACTTACCACTAATTTCATCTCTTTTAACAATTGATTATGCTAATTTTAAGCGTATTGATAAAAATATAGTACCAACATCTGTAAGGATTACTTCAGTTAGAGGAAGTGATGTTATCTCATTAAATCTTGAGTACTCTCAATATGACTTTCCAGATAATTTAACTTTTCCAATGGATATACCAGAGGGATATAAACTAAAAACTCTTGATGAGATTATTAAATAAAATACATCTTTTCTTATTTATTTCTCTATCACTTGGACTAAAAGCCCAAAATTATCAAGAAAGACAAAAACAACTTGAGGCTCAAAAAATATCAATTAAAAAAGAAATCCAGCAAATTAATACTTTAATTAATGATTCAAGAAAGAAATCAAGAAGTCTTGTAGATGAACTAGAAGATATACAGCTTAAAATTTTAGTCAGAGATAGGCTTATTAGAGTTAATAATTCACAAGTTAATAACCTAAACAATATAATTTCAAATCAAAATGAAAGAATAGCTGATCTTGAGGTTGATTTAAAAAAACTTAAAGATGAGTATTCAAAAATCATATATAGCTCATACAAGAAAAAATCTTCAGAGATGAAACTTATGTTTTTATTTGCTTCAGAAAATGTAAATCAAGCATTTAGAAGATTTCAATATTTTAAACAATATTCAAAATACAGGAAGGAACAAGCAGATAAAATTGTCTCAATTCAAAAAGAAATATCCAGAAATATTGATAGTCTAGATAAAAGAAAAACAGAAAAACAAAATGTTATTAAAGAGAACCAATCAGTTAGGCAGATCCTTAATCAAGAAAGAAATCAGCAGAATACTCTGTATAATAATTTACTTAAAGATCAAAAAAATTATGCTGCTGAAATTCAAGAAAAAGAAAAGCAGACAAAACTTATTGATAATGAAATACAAAAATTAATTAGACTTGCTATTGCAGAATCAAATAATAATAATTCTTCAAATTTTGCACTTACACCAGAAGGGAGATTAATTTCGAGTAATTTTGAATTAAACAAAGGTAGCCTTCCCTGGCCTGTAAGAGAAGGTATAATAACAAGAAGATTTGGTACGCAACCTCACCCAGTTGTTAGAACAACAACTATTAATAGTAATGGGATTTCAATTGCTACATCAGCTAACGCAATTGCTTATTCAGTATTCGAAGGAGAGGTTCTCTCTGTATATGGGTTTTCTGGAAGTAATCCAGGTGTATTAATAAGACATGGGAAATATATTTCAAACTATCAAAACTTATCTAGCATCTTTGTTAAAAAAGGAGACAAAGTGATGGCCAATGATGAAATAGGTATAGTCTTTACAAATGAATCAACAGGGAAAACTGTTTTGAAGTTTAATATATTTAACGAGTTAAAGCCGGAAAATCCCACAATTTGGTTAGCTAAATAATAACTAATCCTCAATTAATAACCAGGCATCTTGACCATTTTCTTTTATTTCGGCAATTAGTGAATAAGCTTTTTTTCTAGATTCTAATCTTGCATATGCTACCCTGAAAAGGCCATTTGGATTTTCAGCAGTATAAGAGGCTTTAAAGCCCTTATTGATAAGATAGTTTAAATGTTTTTCGGCATTTACTTTAGACCTAAATGATCCAGCAATAACACTAAAATAAGTCTTATTGATATTTTCGACAGGAGCAGTAACTTTAAGATTAATTGTTGGAAGTTCCCCAATATTAAAAGTAGCAGATTGTACATTTTGAAGAATTTGGTCCTGGGCAATGGCAATATTTTTTATCCTTTCGTTATCCAAATAATTAAAGTATCCAAAATAACCAAAACCAATCAATGCTAAAAATATTACAGCATATCTCAAAACTGGATTTTTGGCAGGCTCAGTTTTAGGAGCAATATCTCTTTTGACAGATTTTAAAATTGGCTCTTTTGAGAATGATGAAAGCCCAAATGAATTAGAATCAAAATTTATCAACTCGTTGGGGTGAAACACTAAGTTGTTTTCTGAAGACAATTCTATATCACCTATGCGATCTATTTTAATTTTCTTATCAATTGATAATTTATTCTTCAAAGAATCAGTCTCATCATTTATAATTTTTAAAGCTTTTTTATATGATATGTTTCTGGAGGTACTTAAATGTTTTACTAATAACCCATCATTTTCATCTAGCATTGCGTTAAACGATATGATTTTTTTAGGTGGGTAAAAATTATCATCTTTGATATAAGCAGGATGGCTCCTTAGAACAAATGCACCAAATTTAGGGACAATAACACAATCATTATTGTATAATAAATCATAAATTTCTTTGAAAATTGTCATTAAGTAAATTTAAAAAAAAACACTTAATAACCAACACTAGCTCTTACTCTTTTAAGAACTTTTTGTGCTTGAACCCTAGCCTTTGTTGCGCCATCGATTAATAATTCTTCAACCAATTGCTTATCATCCATTAATTCGAAAAATTTTTTTCTATTCTTTGCAAATCTATTTATAATCTCATTATACAATATTTCTTTCGCCTGCCCATATCCTATACCACCATTTTTATAATTTAAACTAAGATTTTTAACATTATCTTCCGATGCGATGATTTTATATAATTTAAATACATTACAATCATCTGGATCTTTTGACTCCTCAACAGACAATGATTTAGTTTGAATTTTCATTATTTGTTTTTTTAAGGATTTATCATCTACAAAAATATCAATTGTGTTACCCTTGGACTTACTCATTTTATGACCATCAGTACCAGTTACATAATTACTGTCATCTTGAATTTTAGCCTCAGGAATTATAAAAGTTTCACCCATAAGATTGTTAAATCTTGTTGCAACGTCTCTTGTCATTTCAAGATGTTGAAGTTGATCTTTGCCTACTGGAACTATATTTGCATCATATATTAAAATATCTGCAGACATAAGCATCGGATAGGAAAAAAGCCCAGAGTTTATATCTTTTAAATTTTCTGCTTTATCCTTGAATGAATGAGCAAGCTTTAACCTTTGGTATGGAAAAAAACAACTTAAATACCAGGCTAGTTCTGTTACCTCAGGAACATCACTTTGTCTGTAGAAACAACTTTTTTTTGGATCTAAACCAAATGCTAGCCATGTAGCTGCAGTTGCAATCGTGTTGTCAGATAAAGTTTTTTTGTCTTTAATTTGAGTCAATGAGTGCATGTTTGCAATAAATAGATAAGATTCTTCATTTGATTCATTTGCTAATTTTATTGCAGGAATTATTGCTCCAAGAATATTACCAAGGTGAGGTGTTCCAGTTGATTGAATGCCAGTAAGTATTTTGGCCATTGATGAATTTTTCTAAACAAAGATATTTTTTTTCTATGTTGAAACAAAATACCTTTTACCTTTGATAAATAATGTCAATGATTAGTACATGATAAAAAGAATCGTACTTAAGATATGGCTTCAAACCTGGTTCTATTTTCTAGCTGGTATTCAAATTGTTTTATACTTCCCATTTTTAGTAGTAGTCCTTCTACTTCCTAAATCTTACAGTAAATTATTTTGGATTGCAAGAAACATATGGGCTAGAATTGTTCTGCATGGAAGTGGATATTTTGTTGAAGTTGAAAATAAAGAAAAATTAAAATCAGAAACAAATTGCCTTATAATAGCTAATCATTCAAGCCACATGGATGTTTTTTTGATGCTCATAGCAAATAAAAAACCATTTATGTTTGTTGGCAAAAAAGAGCTATATAGCCTACCTCTTTTCGGTTATATATATAAAAGGGCAGCAATTATGGTAGATAGATCAGACTCTAAAAGTAGGTTTGAAGTTTATGGAAAGGCTAATGAGATGTTGAAACGTGGATATAACATCTGTATTTTTCCGGAATCTCATTATTTAGATGATACTATCCTTCTGGCTGATTTTAAAAGAGGTGCTTTCAAAATTGCAATTGATAATAATTTACCAATTATACCTCTTGTATTTTATGATTTAAAGTTAAAACATCCTTGGTATCCTATGTTTGGATCGCTTGGAAAGTTAAGAGTTAAAGTTCTAGACAAGATTAATGTTGAGGGCCTTAAAGAAGAAGATATTCCAATGCTAACAAATAAGGCCTATGATACAATCAAGGTAGAATTAGAAAATGATCCAAAAAAGGCTGCTATTAAAGCAACTGAAAAATGGAAAAAAATATTAGCTTAATCTGAGGCAAGTTGTTCAAGAATTTTTTGCTCTAATTCTTCCATTAATTCAGGATTATCTTTTAGAATAGATTTAACAGAATCTCTGCCTTGACCAAGTTTGCTTCCACCATAACTGAACCAAGATCCGCTCTTTTCAATAATATCAAGTTCCACTCCTATATCTAATATTTCACCAGTTTTGGAAATACCTTCACCATACATTATGTCAAATTCTGCAGTTTTAAATGGTGGTGCAACTTTATTTTTAACAATTTTTACTCTTGTCTTATTACCTAAAGCACCACCTTCTGCATCTTTTAATTGTGTGGATTTTCTAATATCAATTCTTACTGAAGCATAAAATTTTAAAGCATTTCCTCCAGTTGTTGTTTCAGGGTTACCGAACATAACACCAATCTTTTCTCTTAATTGATTTATAAAGAACACAGTACAATTTGTCTTGCTAATAGAAGATGTAAGTTTTCTCAAAGCTTGAGACATCAATCTTGCATGTAATCCCATCTTAGAGTCTCCCATTTCCCCCTCAATCTCACTCTTAGGAGTTAAAGCTGCAACAGAATCTATTACTAATACATCAACCGCACCTGATCGAATTAAATTATCTGCGATTTCAAGTGCTTGCTCACCATTATCTGGTTGAGATATAACTAATTCACCTAAATCAACTCCAAGTTTTTCTGCATAAAATCTATCAAATGCATGTTCAGCATCTATAAAAGCTGCGATTCCACCAACCTTTTGACACTCAGCAATTGCATGTAATGTAAGGGTAGTTTTTCCAGATGATTCAGGACCATAAATCTCAATAACCCTACCTTTTGGATACCCGCCAATTCCAAGAGCAACATTAATACCAATTGATCCAGAGGAAATAGACTCTACCTTCTCAACTTCTTGATCCCCAAGCCTCATTACCGAACCCTTTCCATAGGTTTTATCTAGTTTATCTAGAGTTAATTTTAGTGCTTTTAACTTAGAATCTTTCTGTTCAGACATATTGAATCATTTATCACTAAAGTAATATTTTTTATATTTATATTTTACCAAACTATGAGAAAAATATTAATAATTATATCGATACTATTTATTGTAAACCTTAACTCTCAGGATATACTCCCACTTAAAGAAAGAGCCGAGTTTATTAACAAGCTTCAGCAAGATAGATTTAATAACTTACTCCCAAAACTTATGGAAAAAACAGGAATTGATATGTGGGTATTAATTGCTAGAGAGTATAATGAAGATCCAATAATTAAAACAATGCTACCTCCAACATGGCTTAATGCAAGAAGGACAACAATTATTGTTTTCTCCTTAGACTCAAAAACTAAAGAATTTGAATCAGTTGCAATAGCTAGGTATGCTTTTGGTGATAATATTCCGTCAATATGGAATAAGGAAGACCAACCAAATCAATGGGAGGCTCTTAAAGATTATATTGTAAGTAAGAACCCTGAAAAAGTTGGAATTAACACTTCTAGTTATGAATCTTTGGCAGATGGTTTAAGTAAATATCATTTTGATCAGTTATATAATGTGCTTCCTCAAAAATTTCAAAGCAGAGTTGTTTCAGCTGAGGATCTTGCAATAGCTTGGATTGAGACCAGGACTGAATTAGAAATGACTGTGTTTTCTCAATTAGTAGAAATAAGTAGTGCAATTATCAGAGAAGCATTTTCAACCAAAGTTATAACACCTGGTATTACATCAACTGATGACGTTGTTTGGTGGATGAGAGAAAAAGTTATAGAACTTGGTTTGGACACATGGTTTCATCCAACTGTTGATGTTCAAAGAAAAGATAATAGTGATTTGTATGCTTTTGATAATAAATCAAAATTTGATATCATTCAGCCTGGAGACTTACTTCATTGTGATTTTGGTATCTCTTATTTAACATTAAACACAGATACACAAGAATTAGCATATGTATTAAAACCGGGCGAGACAGCCCCACCTGATTTTCTTGTGGAAGCTATGAATCAAGGAAATAGAGTACAAGATATTTTTACAAGTAATTTTAAGTTTGGAGCTACCGGAAATGAAATTTTAAAAAAATCATTAGAGCAGGGAAGAGCAGAAGGATTAAGACCTTCAATATATACTCATCCACTAGGAACATATGGGCATTCAGCAGGAACAACTCTAGGAATGTGGGACTCGCAAGGAGGAGTCCCTTTCTCAGGAGACCATCCTCTTCAATATAATACTGCTTATGCGATTGAATTAAACACCACAGTATATATTCAAGAATGGGAAAAGGACATTAGGATAATGCTTGAAGTTCCAGGATTTTTTGGCGAGGATGGATTTAGATATATTAAAGGTAGACAAACCGAATTATTATTGGTTGGACCAAAGCAAGCAGGACTTTATGACTGAAAAAGAAAAAATGTTATCGGGTCAAACTTATTATGCAAGAGACCCAGAGCTTATTATACTTCATAAAGATTGTAGAAAATCACTTAAGAAGTTAAACTCAATTACATCAGATAATGTTAAAAATAGATTTAGTATTCTTGAGAATCTCTTAGGAAAAATTGATGATGGAGTTTGGATAGAATCTCCATTTTATTGTGACTATGGTACTAATATTTCAATTGGTGAAAACACTTTTATTAATTTTAATTGTGTTTTTATTGATAATAATAAAATAGAAATTGGCTCAAATGTTTTAATAGGCCCTGGAGTCCACTTTTATACACCATCTCATCCTCTTAAACATGATGAAAGAATAAAATCTAATGGAGAATACGTAACTACTTCTCTTCCTATAAAGGTTGGAAATAACGTATGGATTGGAGGTAATTCAACAATATGTCAAGGCGTAACAATAGGTAATAATAGCACAATTGGTGCAGGTAGTCTAGTTTTAAAAGATATCCCTGATGACGTCTTAGCATATGGAAGTCCATGTAAGGTTATTAAAAAGTTGTAATTTTACAATCTATATTAGTATAGCATGCAACTGTACAATAAACTTAGCGCTGAAGAGCGTGCCAGAATCATTGATGAAAATTCTCAAGAGAGAATTACCTTATCTTTTTATAAATATTTTAAACTAGGCAATCCAAATCTATTTAGAGATCATCTCTTTGTAACATGGTCTAAGCTAGACATCTTAGGTAGAATATATGTTGCAAACGAAGGAGTTAATGCTCAACTTTCTGTGCCTAAAGAAAATATAAATGAGTTTAAGAAAACACTAAAGAATATTATCCCTCTAAATAATATAAGATTAAATTTTGCAATTGAACACTATAGTAAATCTTTTCTAAAACTTACTATCAAAATCAGAAAAAAAATAGTTGCGGATGGTTTGGATGATAAAACTTTTGATGTTACTAATATTGGAAAACATTTAGATGCAGAAAACTTCAATAAAATGCTTGAAGATAAAAATACGGTATGTATAGATATGAGAAATCACTATGAAAGTGAAATAGGTTTTTTCAAAGGAGCTATTAAGCCTAATGTTGATTCATTTCGTGAGTCACTTAAGATGATTGATAATGAACTTAAAAAAAATGGATATGAAAAAAATTATTTAATGTATTGTACCGGTGGAATTAGGTGTGAGAAAGCAAGCGCATACCTAAAATATAAAGGTTTAAAAAATGTCTATCAACTTGAGGGGGGTATTATTGAATATACAAGACAGGTAAAAGAAAAAAAATTAAATAATAATTTTCTTGGTAAGAACTTTGTTTTTGATGAAAGAAGAAGTGAGAGAATTTCAGACGATATTGTATCTAATTGTCACCAATGTGGAGAACCATGTGACATACATGTTAATTGTTATAATGAAGCATGTCATTTACTATTTATTCAATGTGAAAAATGTAGTCAAAGAATGAGTAATTGTTGTTCATATGATTGTAAAAAAATAATTGAGTTATCATACGAAGAGCAAAAAAAATTAAGGAAAGGAAAACATAATAGTAATAAAATTTTTAAGAAGGGTAGGTCTGACAAATTAAAGTATAAGCTAAGTTAATATGAGAAAAAAACTCACAATTAGATTAATGTGGCTTGCTGTAATAACGGGAACCATTTCGTTCTTTGGATTATTCATTCTAGCTGGGTATGGTGTGTTTGGAGATATGCCAGAATTTGAACAACTTGAAAATCCAAATACAAACTTAGCTACTCAGATTATATCATCAGATGGAGAAATATTAGGAAAGTTTTATTTTAATGATAATAGAACACCAATTACATATAAAGAACTTCCAAAAAACTTAGTTGATGCACTTATTGCAACTGAAGATGAAAGGTTTTATGATCATCCAGGAATAGATGTGAGATCTACATTAAGAGCAATAGCTTTTTTAAACACAAGAGGTGGGGCAAGCACAATATCCCAACAATTAGCAAGACAACTTTTTGTTGGAGTTAGATCAAGAAATATTGTCCAAGCAGTTCTTCAAAAGGCAAAAGAATGGGTATTAGCAATTCAAATAGAAAAAAGGTATACCAAAAATGAAATAATTGCAATGTATTTGAATATATATGATTTTAATAATACAGCAGATGGTGTTAGGTCTGCATCAAAAATCTATTTCAACAAAACTCCAGACAGCTTACTTATTGAAGATGCCGCTATGTTAATTGGAATGCTGAAGAATTCATCCCTATATAATCCTCTTAGAAGACCAGAACTAGTAATTGAAAGAAGAAATGTTGTTTTCCAGCAAATGGAGAGGAATAAAATGATAACAAAAAAAGAACGCGATTCTTTGTCTAACCTACCCCTTAATATTGATTATACTCCTGAATCTCATAGGGAAGGATTAGCCACATATTTTAGGGCTTACCTACAAGAGTTTATGAATAACTGGTTAAGAGAAAATCCCAAAGAAGATGGATCTAGATACAATTTGTATAGAGATGGACTAAGAATTTATACAACTATTGATTCTAGACTTCAATCAATTGCAGAGCAATCTGTAAATGACCATATGAAAAATCTTCAATCGGAATTCTTTTATCAAAATAAAGTAAGTGAAGAAAACCCAACACCCCCATTTAGAGACTTAAGAGAAGGGCAAGTAGATACATTATTAAAGCTTTCTGCTATGCGATCAGAGAGATGGAGAAAAATGAAACTAAGTGGAAAAGATGAGGGTGAAATTTGGGAAACATTTCAAGTTGAGACCCCAATGAAAGTCTTTTCATGGGATGGAGAGGTAGATACAATAATGAAGCCTATTGATTCTATACGATATTATAAATCCTATTTAAGAGCTTCTATGATGTCTATGGAGCCACAAACAGGTCATGTTAAGGCATGGGTTGGAGGATTTAATTATAAACATTTTCAGTATGATCAGGTAAAACAAGGAAGAAGGCAGATTGGTTCTACGTTTAAACCTTTTTTATATGCAACTGCAATTGATCAATTAAAACTTTCTCCATGTTATACTGTTCCAGATGCACTTTACTGCATAGAGCCCATGAAACATGGAAATATGGATGCATGGTGTCCAAAAAATTCAAGTGACAAATATGGTCAGACAAGAAATTTAAAAAATGCCTTAGCAAACTCAATAAATACAATCAGTGCAAGATTAATGGATCAAGTTGGACCTAAACCAGTTGTGACTCTAATGAAGAAAATGGGGATAAAATCTTATCTACCTGAGGTTCCGTCAATAGCTTTAGGAACACCAGATATAAGTTTATATGAAATGGTAGGAGCCTATAGTACATTTGTAAATAAGGGTATATATATAGAGCCAATTTTTATAACAAGAATTGAAGATAAAAATGGAATTCCTCTTTATGAGGTCATTCCTCAAACTACAGATGTGTTAAGTGAGGAGGCAGCATACGTTACTCTTAATCTAATGGAGGGAGTAACAAAATATGGTTCAGGAGGAAGATTAAGACATTCAGGCCTTGAGGAAACAAATTACATATATAAAAACTTAATAACTGGATATCCTTATGCTTTTGAAAATTCAATTGCTGGGAAAACAGGAACAACTCAAAATCAAAGCGATGGATGGTTTATGGGTATGGTTCCTAATCTTGTAACTGGAGTTTGGGTTGGTGGAGAAGATAGATCTGTTCATTTTGAGGATATTGCTTTTGGTCAAGGGGCTACAATGGCTTTACCAATTTGGGCTCAGTATATGAAAAAAGCATATTTAAACCCTGATTTAGGAGTCTCTGCAGAAGACTTCCCAGTTCCTGAAATTGTAAACATTCCATTAGATTGTGAAAATTTAAACATTGAAAGCTCAAAAAAGAAAAAAGATCTTGAAGAGCTAGGGTTTTAATCTACAAGTTTTTCATAACAGTGAAAAGGAAATTCACTTTGCTTTGGAAAATAAACATCATCTAATCTCCTATAACCTCTTGATTTGTAAAACTTATTATTTCTTGAATTTTGACTAAATGTATCTAATCTTATAGATATATAGTTATTAGATTTTGCAAAACTTTCAGCAAAATCCATCATTTTTCTTCCTATTCCTTTATTTTGAAAAATAGGGTGAACTGCTAGCCTGTGAACGTATAAATTATACCCATCTTGTGTAATCCAATTAACACTCTCATAAACATCATCTTTAAATGATGAAAACATAATACATCCAACTATTTCTTGATTAATTTTTGATACATACAATGATTTATTTTTAATATCTTCTTTAAATATCTCTCTACTAGGATATTTATCATTCCATTGGAAAATTTTATTCTCAATCATTTTTTTAGCACAAGCCTCAGCGATTTCTTTAACTCTATCTAAGTCATTATGAGTTGCCAATTTAATTTTAACCATAAACGATTTTAAAATATTAAATTAGAGTAAAATTAACTCAATTGGATAAAAAACTTATACTTTCATTTTTATCACTTTTATTATACTTATTACCCAATGAAGCTATTTCACAAAAGCAGATAAATTTGGATGTTGATAATGATCTTTACTTTGATAGAGATTTTTATTATTCTAGCGGAATCTTTCTAACACTTATTTCTCCAAATTCAAAAAATGAAAAAATATCATTAAATCAATTAAAAATTGGACAATTAATTTACACGCCTTCAATGAGATATGAGTCCGATCCAAGTAAATATGACTATCCTTATAGCGGGTATTTATATCTTGAATATCAAAAAAAAATAAAAACTTCTAGTTCCTCGAGCTATTCCTTAGGAGGCCAATTAGGTATAACAGGAGATGCTTCATTAGCAAGAGGTATGCAGAATTTATATCATGATTTAGTTTTAAATCTACCTGATCTTAAATGGGAATCTCAGATGCCACAGGAAGTCCAGCTTAATTTATTAGCAAGTTATTTTAAAGGATTTAATATCAAAGACAATATTAGCTTTACATCTGAGTTATATTCTAGACTAGGAACATACCAAATAATGTCAGGTCTAGAATTAGGATTATTTATTGGAGAAATACCCTGGTTTGGATTCTCTGACAATTTTATAATTAAGAGTGATTCAAAGTTTTCTTTTTTTATAGGCACAAAGTTGGAATACTTTCTGCATGATTTTAAACTCGAAGGAAGCTTACTTAATAATAAGGCAAATTTGATGATGGAATCAAAAAATTTAAGGAATGTGTTTTTAGTTGGGTTCAAAAAAAATTTTAAAGATTTACAGGTTCTTACTTCCTACAATTCAATGTCAAAAGACACTAATAATCAAAGAACTAAAAGACACCCTTTTCTAAAAATTAGCCTGACTTACAATCTCAACTAATTTTAACTTTTCTTTAAAAAAACATCTTGAACAATAATGTTATTTTTAAGTGTTGGTTACATAACGCTCCTAGGTTTTTTTATTTTTTTAGCTAGGTTAATTTTGAATTTTTGTTAATTGGTTTTCTTAGGAGCGTTTTTTCTACTCTACTTCTAATTTATACATATATGGATTTCCAAGTCCTTCATCTTCAGAAGTTACCCAAAACAACTTTTCACTGATAATTTTTACAGCTTCAATTTGAGCTCTTTCAATTGGAATAATATATTTTTTAAAAGAGTTATTTAGTGGATTACTGATATCAAAATCTTCAAACAGAATTAAATATTGTTTACCTCTAGGTGAGTAACTTACCAAAGCAAGTATTCCAGTATCACTGTCATAGTCCCCACCAGTTATTAATGAATTGACATTAAAATTAGCAACACTAGATAGACCTTGTTTTTCTTTTAGTGTATCATCAATTAAATAAAGATCAGTATTTAAAGAATCTCTATCTTTTGAAAAAAGAGCAATTTTATCTTCTATTATTAGTAGTGCTTCTGCATCATATTTATGTTTTGAAGAAGGGAAAAAAGACTCTTGATCAGAATAAAAAATATCAATTTTACCATTAATACTAAAATCAGCTATTTTTACTTTTATAATATTTAAATTATCTCTAGTTCCAAAATTATTTCCTGTGTCAGCAATGTAAATATAATTTTCATCTGCAGAAATATCTTCCCAGTCATTATTATAAATTTCCCAAGAAGATTCTTTTTCCAGTTTTATAGAATTTATTATCTCACCACTTAGATTAAAAAAATATAAACTTGGCTCTCCTCCAGAATCATTATGAGTTACAAAGACGTTATTTAAAATTTCTAATCCAGACGTTTCATTTATAATTTTTGGTAAAACAACTATCTCGACAATTTCAGCAGAATCAAAATTTTGATCTTCTGGTGGAATATCTGAACAACTATTATATATTATTAGGAATGTTAAAAAGAAATAATTTTTCAAACTTTAAATGTTTTTGGAACTTAATTTTATTGTCTTTAATTGATTATTTTCATTTTCAAAAACAGTCCAAACAATAAATATTTCGTCATTAAGTATTTCTAATTGTGGCACTCCCGTATTACGACCACTATCAATTTTAGAAATTGTAATTGGCTCTGAAACTTTTCCATCAACAGAAACTTTTTTTAATCTTAAGTATGTATCAAAACCATCATCCTCCATATAACTAACAAGTACTTCCTTGTCATTTAAGTAAGCAACATCTACCCTACCAATAGCATTATGATCATTGATTTGTATTGGAGTACCAAAAGAAGACCCATAAGATTCAGAAAAAGAAAGATTAACTCTTGGTTTCCCCTCAAAAACAGTAAACCAACTTACAGCAATATTATTAGATTTAGACACAACTTTAGGGCCATTTACTGGGCATCCATATATTACCCATCCATCATTATGAACTGGAGCGGGAGTCTCCCAGGTATCATCTATATTTCTGGTTAAATATATATCTCGAACTTCTTTCTCACTTCTATCTCTGTATACAACTATCGGTCCTTTATCAGTATTTGTTATTGATGTCTGACAACAATCACAAACCGATGCATCTAATTCAACCTCATTAATAATATCCCCACCATTTGTGATTTCAGCAAATCGAATAGTCATTGGTTTATGATTCCCTTTCGTGTCTTTATCTACTGTATTTCTTCCATCTAACCAGGTAACAAAAAACCCGTCATTATCTTTTGCAACTATACTAACAAATCCATGTTCTGCTTTAAATCCATCAGTGTTTAATATAAAATCTTCTTTTATTTTTTCTCCTGATAACTTTTGTAAGCTTAAAAAAACATCATAAGTATATATACCAGAAGCAGATTTTTTGAGGTAGCTTGTTAGAACATGATTTCCACTAATAGCATGAGTTGGAAAATCAGCCCAATTTACAAACCAATCAGAACCCATTGCTATTTTTTGGTGATTAGTCCATTCTTTATCTTTGTACTGTCTGAAATTTAACTCAGCATTCATGTCTTCATCAGAAGAAATCCATGTCAATGACAATAAGCCATTATTTGATACTAAACTAGGCTGCGCATTACTGTTATCATATAATAAAGATATCTCTTCAATAAGAATATCATTAGATGTGCAAGACAAAATACTCAATAAAGAAAAAATTAAAATAGACTTTTTCATATTAAAGCTTCTTTAGTTTATTTATCATCTCTTCAGAATCCCATTCTACCACCCCTACAATAGTTTCAACTATTTCTCCATTTTCGTTAAAAATATATGAGGTAGGCATAGCATAAACTCCAAGTGTTTCAAAGGATTTACTTGATTTTAAAAAATTTAAATCAAAATTCATTTCATTTTTAAAATTAGATATTTTAGAGATTGTTTCATCAGAAACTAATAAAAAACTATAGCCATAGTCCTCTAATATTTCTTCAGCTCTCTTGATGCTAGGCATCTCCTTTATACATGGTGCGCACCATGTTGCCCAGTAGCTAATTACAACTTTTCCATTATTAAATTCTGAAAGATCTAAATTATTTTCTTCTAAATCAACAAATGAACTTTTAAGCTTTAAGGATTCTAAGTCAGAGATTTTATTATTTGTGACATTTGAGTTGCAAGCAAATAATAAAAAAGAACATAAAATAAATACAGTTATCTTTCTCAATCTTTAATTTTTGATAAAGTTATAAAACTCAAGACTTTTTTTTCTGCTTTTTCTTATTACTCTTCTCTCTAATTGATTTTTTTGCAGATATGTTCCATAAATTTCTGGCAGTATTAAACTCATCAGAGCTGACATTAGTTTTAACTAAAATAACCCCTCCAGCTCCTTGACTTCCATATTTATTTGTAGCAGCTAGTCCAGTTTTAACTTCAACATATTTTACTTGACTTGCATTAAGTTCGGGTGGATTTAAATAAATAATCCCATCTATTTCCCAAAGCACCTCGTCTCCAGCTGAGTTAAATGATTGTCTCCCTCTAAGAGCAATATTTTTATTTCCAGATCTATCTGTAATTTTTTTAGCACCAGGAATTCTTGATGCTAATGCATCTACTAATGACATCGATGAAATTGCATTCTGTTGAGATTTTAAAATGGGATCTTCTTGAGAGTGAACCGAAGTTAATAAAAGAAAAAAAGTTAATATGTATAAACGTTTCATAATGCTAATAAACAGAAATTCTAAAAACTTTTTATATAAAGTTTAACTTTTAATTTTTTTTCATTCTAAATAAGTAATTTATAGATACTTATTATATTTTTTAATAACTTTATATGCTATATTAAAATTTACCTAAAACTAATTTACAAATCTGTGTCCAAAAACTGGTTAGAAATAGATCAAATTAATAATTTTCCAAAGGGGGTTAGATCTGTCTATGTTAATGGGAGAAGAGTTAAAAGGCAAGATGTTGAAATTGAGAGGAGTTGCCATGAGGTTTCTAAATCAAACTACGATATTTCTAATATTCCTGAGCATATAAATTATCTTCCAAGAAAACAAGCAGCTGAATACCTAGGTCTTAGTGAAAGTACATTAACCAGGTATCACGTTAATGGTAAGCTTAACTGGATAACTAGAAGAAATAGAACTCCCATATACAAAAGAGAAACACTAGATAATTTTATCAAAAAAAATAAAGGAAAACTATTATCTTAGACTATCTTTTTTCGCTAAAATGATAGTTAATTTTCATAAAGTAAATCTCAAAAAAAAATATCCACTTCAAATTAGTAGAGGCACTCATTATAAATCTCAAAATTTATTTATTGAACTCATTAAAGATGGAATTACTGCTTGGGGGGAGTCCGCTCCAGGTAAAACTGAGGGTGCTTCTAATGCAGATGAAGTAGAAAAATCTTTATTGAAGCTTATTGAAACAGATATTGACTCGCTGTCTATATATGAAACACATCAGAGAAGTAAAGAACTCAATATACCACCGTGTGCTTATGCTGCTATAGATATAGCTTTATGGGACTGGAAAGCAAAAAAAGCAGGATTGCCTTTAAGCAGTCTTTTAGGATTCCCTACTCCATCTATTCCAACCTCTATAACAGTTGGAATAAACCCTCCTGAAATAATAAAAGAGAGAGTTGAAATTATTCTATCAAATCCTCAGATTAAAGCATTAAAAATTAAACTTGGATCCCCTGATGGAATAGAACATGATAAATTGATATATTCTCAAGTATTGGAGTCGATAAAAAAATCAAATATATCTATAAGAGTTGATGCAAATGGCGGATGGAGTTTAGATGAAGCCAAGGTTATGATGAAATGGCTTGCTGAGAGGAAAGCTGAATATATTGAGCAACCTCTGATTGAAGGTGAAGAAGATAAATTGAAGTATTTATTTGAAAGCAGACCTCTACCAATATTTATTGATGAATCATGTAGATTTTCAGAAGATGTTGCAAGACACTATGAATATGTAGATGGAGTTAATCTGAAATTAATGAAGTGTGGAGGAATAACTGAAGCTTTAAGAATTTTAAATGTAGCTAAATCTCATAATTTAAAAACTATGATAGGTTGCATGAGTGAATCATCAGTAAGTATATCGGCTGGAGCTTCAATATCGGGAATAATTGATTATGTAGATCTTGATTCTCACTATAATTTAGATCCAGACCCGAGTGAAGGAGCTAAAATGATTGATGGAATTACTATGAATAGCAATAAACCTGGACATGGTTCAAAATTAAAAATCGAATATTATGCTTAAATCAAGTGATAAGATTGCAATTTGGATGGAAGCCAGTATAGATGACGACTATGGAAAAATGGGAATTAGTGCTCTTAGATATTTAAATAATGAGATTATCTGTGTTATTGACTCAGTGTTTGCAGGAAAAAAAATCTCTGAGGTATCTATTATAAATAAAGATATACCAATTGTAAATTCTCCAAAGGATGCAAAAAATATGGGAGCTAATGTTATGCTTTTAGGAGTGCTAACATCTGGAGGGATTAGGCCAAAATCTTGGGATTCAGTCATCAAAGAATCAATAGAAATGGGAATGTCAATAATAAATGGATTACATGATCAAATTAATCCAGAATTCTCACAATATAGAGTAAACGATGAACAATGGATTTGGGATACAAGAGTTCCACAATTTACACCTAAAATAGGTTCTGCTAAGGCATCTGAACTGTTAAATAAGCGAGTGCTTATGATTGGAACTGATATGGCCGCAGGTAAGATGACTGTTGGGCTTGAGCTTTATTCATATCTAAGAAATAAAAATTTAAATGTTGGATTTATTGCAACTGGTCAAGTAGGAATTACAATTACAGGATCAGGGATTCCCTTAGATGCATACAAGTTAGATTATGCATGTGGCGCTGTAGAATCCGCCGTAATTAACCAAAAAGATAAAGATATATTAATTGTAGAGGGACAAGGGTCAATTCTTCATCCTGGAAGTTCTGCAACATTACCTTTAATGAGAGGGTCATGTCCAACTCACATGATTTTATGTCATATTGCTAGAAATAATTCTCTTAGATCTCTAGATAATATTAAAATTCCTGATCTAAAAAAATTTATAGATTTAAATGAACAAGTTGCATCAGTAATTGGCACATATCCTAATGCAAAAGTAATAGGTGTTGCATTAAATACTACTCAAATCGAAAACAATGAAGCTCTTGAAATTATAAAAAAAGTTGAGGAAAATACTGGGCTTCCTTCAACTGATGTTATTAGATATGGCGGAGCTAAAATTTTTGATGAATTACTTTAAATAATTATTACTTACAATGATGATCAGCCGCTCTTGTAGCAATTTGATTATTTGGTTTTACATTGACTTTATATCCCAGTGAGTTTGCCCAACCTTTTGTTGCAGAGATTAACTTATTAGATCTATGATTTTCATCTGAGTTATAATCCATGTCAATTTCAACTTGAACACTTACTTGTTTTGTTAACCATTCTGCTACTTTGATACTATACTCAGCTTCAAGCCAAAGTCTTTTCCAAATATCGTTTATAATATCACATGATGACTTGCTGAGTATGTAGTGTACACCTCTTGTTCCAAGCCTGTAAGCAATTACACTTGTGTAGTTTGTTTTTTTACCTATGTTTTGAGAATCAGAGCCAATATGAATTTTTGCATACGGATAATTCTTTAATATAGATAAGGTGTGATCTACAGGATCAATATTATTTCCTTTAACGTCCTTAAACAATCTCATATTCTAAAATAAATATTATTCGTAAATTAATGTCTTAATAAACTCTAAATTATTATTAACTAATGAAAAAACTTTTCTCCATTTTATTTATAATAGGATCGACTTTTTTAGTAAACTCTCAAAGTGCAAATAAATTAAAGAAAGAATTACTCAATTCAATAGATAAAAAATCAATTGAATTAACTGTTTTAAGTAATAAAATATGGGAGGCGGCAGAAGTGGCTTTTAGAGAGGAAAAATCTGCCGAGTACCTAATAAATTATGCGGAAGAAAATGGCTTGAAAGTAGAAAAAGGTTTAGCTGGTATGCCTACTGCTTTTACGGCTACATATGGAGAAGGGAAACCCGTAATAGGAATTATTGGAGAGTTTGATGCATTACCAGGATTATCTCAAACAACAGATAATTTCAGAAATGAACTGGTTGACGGTGGCGCAGGTCATGGATGTGGACATAATCTATTTGGCACTGCAAGCCTTGGTGCAGCTGTTGCAATAAAAGAATTAATTGAAGGAGGAGAACTAACAGGTACTGTCAAATTTTTTGGAACACCTGCAGAAGAGAAATTTTTTGGTAAACTTTGGATGATTAGAGAAGGAGTGTTTGATGATGTTGATATAGTTATGGATTGGCATCCTGCAGACCACACTGAAGCAAATGTACAACCCTCATTAGCTCTAGTTGATTTTATGGTTGAGTTTACTGGGCAATCTGCTCATGCTTCAGCTGATCCATGGAATGCTAGAAGTGCAAATGATGCGTTGGAATTATACACATCAGGAATCAATGCATATCGAGAACATGTCAAACCCTCAGTAAGGATGCACTACCATATTCAGGATGCAGGACAAGTTGTTAATGTTGTTCCTGATTATTCAAGAATTTGGGTTAGAGTTAGAGATATAACCAAAGAAGGTTTACAGCCTGTATATGACCAAGTTAGAAGAATGGCAGAAGGTGCAGCAATTATGGCAAATGTTGAGCATAAAGTTTCACTAATCTCTGGGATCCATGATCTTCTTCCAAATAGAACAGGAGGTGCAATAATGCAGAAAAACCTCGAAATTTTAGGAGACATACAATATACTCAAGACGAGATTGATTTTGCACTAGATATGCAAAAAGTTAATGGAAAGCCACTAATTGGAATTGATGGTAAAATTAGACCATTGAGAGAGACGCTCGAGAGTCCAGGAGGAGGTTCTACAGACGTTGGAGATGTTAGTTATAATGTTCCTGTTGTTAGTCTAGCTGCAACTACAGCACCTAAGGGTGTTCCATGGCATTCATGGTCAGTTGTTGCTAGCTCTGGGATGTCAATTGGTCACAAAGGAATGCTTCATGCTGCAAAAGCACTTGGTATGTCAATGATAGATATCTATAAGGATAAAAAATTAAGGGAAGAGATTAAGAAAGAGTTTAATGAAAGAATCGGAGATTACAATTATGATCCTTATCTAAATCCAGGCCCCCCACCTATTGATTATGTAGACTAAATCCAAGACCTGGATTTCATCTCTTTAGTTACAATTTTAGATAAATAAATTATAGCAATCATATTTGGAATTGCCATTAATGCAAAGGCTATGTCAATAAGTCCAATTACAATTTCAACTGTTAATATTGAGGATATTATTATTGCTGTAACATAGATTATATTATAATATTTACCTTGTGTTGGTGTTGTTAAAAAACCATAACATTTAACTCCATAATATGAATAAGTAAATAATGTTGAGATTCCAAAAATTGATATCATAACTATCAGCAGATAATCTCCAAACCCAAAGAATAATCTTCTAAAGGCTTCGAGAGATAAAACAATTCCGTTTAAATCACTTTCAAGATATGCTCCACTAATAATTATAATCAAACCTGTTATAGTACAAACTAAAATTGTATCTAAAATAGGACCTAGCATTCCAACAAGACCTTCATCTGTTCCTTGTTTTGTAGTAGATTGACCATGATATATAGGTGCAAGCCCAACACCACTTTCACTTGAGAAAATAGCTCTCCTTATACCAATTAATACTATTCCCCAAAATCCTCCCTGAACAATTGTATTAAAATTGAACGCTTCACTAAAAATTAAATAAAAAGTAGATGGAACAGCATCAATGTTAGAAATCAAAATATAGATTCCAAGCATGAAATATAGTATTACCATAAGCGGAACTAAACCTGAAGTTATTTTAACTATAGATTTTAAACCACCAAAAATTACAAATGATGTTAAAATTGTAAAAACTATTCCAATAAGAAGCTTCCAACCAAAAATACCAAGATTAATAAACTCATTAGGATTTAAAACATCAATATATGACTGGGTTAATTGATTAGCTGTAAATGCTGGAAGAACACCAACTAGTCCAGCTATTGAAAACCATATTGCCAATGGACGCCCCCATTTTTTTATACCTAGACTCATATAATACATAGGGCCACCCAGATATTCTCCATTTTCGTCTTTCATTCTAAGATTAACTGCAAGTGATGCTGAAAAAAACTTTATTGTTGCTCCAATTAAAGCAGTCACCCACATCCATACTAAAACACCAGGGCCACCTTGATTGATTGCAATAGAGACACCTGATATATTTCCAAGACCAACTGTTGCTGCAAGAACTGCTGATAATGCTTGAAATCTAGAAATTCCAATACTTGAAGAGTCTTTTCTTATCATTAATTTAAATCCACTAACTATCCTCATTAATGGATTTGCTTTTGAAATAACTGTAAGATAGATTCCTCCTCCTATTATTAACAATAACATTATCCAATTTAGGGGAGATATAATTTGACTAATTATAGTTTCAATAGTACTAAAGAAATCTACCATATTGAAAATTAACGATTAAATTTTGAAATGAATAGTATCTTTTTTAAATTATTGAAAATTACTTTTGTATGCAATCAAGACGAGAATGGTTTAAATCTTCTCTAGGTATTGGAGGTTTAATGCTAACTCCTTCAATTTTATCAGCCGAAGAAATTAAGAAATACAATCCAAGACCAACACCTTCTATAGTGAAGTTAAGTTCTAATGAAAATCCTTATGGTCCATCGGAAAGAGTTTTAAATGCAATTAAAAATTCTTTCAATGATGCCTGTAGGTACCCTTATGAATTTATTCAGAAACTTCAAGAAACTTTAGCTAAAAAACATAATGTTCCAATTGAAAGTATTGTAATTACTGGAGGATCTAATGAAGCGTTAAGAGTTACTGGTCTTGCAATTTCTGATAAAGGCGGAAATATTGTGGCAGGTCAGCCAACATATTTAGCACTAATGAGTTATGCAGAAGCCTGGGGAGGAGAGATTAAATGGGTTCCAGTAGATTCAGATAAAGGTTATGATCTAAAAAAACTAAGAGAAAGTATAGATCAAGAAACTAATATGGTATTTATAGCAAATCCAAATAATCCTACGGGAACATTATTGAACGGAAACTCATTTGCTGAATTTTGCGAGGATGTATCAAAACAAACTTTGGTTTTTTGTGATGAAGCATATTACGATTATATAAATGAGTCAGATTATCCATCAATGGACTATTTAGTTAGACAGGAAAAGAATGTTATTGTTTCTAGAACTTTTTCTAAGGTTTACGGACTAGCAGGACTAAGAATTGGTTATCTAGTTTTAAAACCTGAATTAGCTGATCAATTATTTGGCGAATATTCTCCTTACGGAAGACCTAAAATTATGGCACAAACAAATGTACTTGCAGTTGCAGCTGCATCTGAGGCTCTAAATGATGATGATTTTTACAAGTTTTCATTAAAAAAAGCAAATGAAGAAAAGACTAAAATATATAAACTTTTAGATCACCTAAACTTAAAATATGTAGAGTCTAGCACAAATTTTGTATTCTTTGAATCTAAGATGCATATTGATAAACTTTCAAATGAAATGCTAGAAAAAGGGGTTAGAATTGGTCGTCCTTTTCCTCCCTTTTATGATTGGTGTAGAATTAGCACTGGAACAAGCGAGGAAGTTGATAAATTTATAAACTCAATGTTAGAGCTTTATAGTTA
>JAFMFH010000015.1 GCA_017856235.1 Flavobacteriaceae bacterium
ACATCAATCTCTGTAAGAAGATTATCAAGTGTAAAATCTCCTACAGGAAGGGCTAACATTAGATACGTTCCATAGTCCTCTTGAGCTAAATTAATTGTCTGAACTCCTAACGCCATCTTTTTATCATCAACCATTTTTTTATATAAAACAGAACTTTTTCCGTCACTTAAATATGTAGACAATAAATTTAGAACTCTAGCTTCTCTTGAACTCATTTTTGGAGTAATATATCCTACTAAAAGAGCTGGAACTTGAATATTTGCATCATACCATGTAGATCTTATTGCTTCAGTAATTGGTTCCTCTTGTGGAAGATTTCTTTTGACATCACCTGAGCTAGGGATATCTGCAAAATATTTTTTTACTAGCCCTTTTGTTTCTTCTATTTCAATATCTCCAGCAACAACTAATGTTGCATTATTTGGTTTATGGTACCTTTCGTTAAATTTTTTGAAGTCATCTAAATTTGCAGCCTCAAGATCTTTATCCAAGCCTATGGTTAGTCTACCGTAAGGATGACTCCTAAATAGTTTACTTCTAACTGCATAAAGTAAATATCCATAGGGAGCATTATCAAGCCTAAAGTTTTTTTCTTCTTTAACAACTCCTTCCTGTAGTTCTATTCTATCTTCCTGCCTAATAATTGGATGTAACATTCTTTCTGATTCCATCCAAAGACTTAATTCCAATTTATTTGACGGAAAAACTTCGTAGTAATAAGTTGAATCATCAGTGGTATATGCATTATTTGAACCTCCATTTGCTTCAACAATTTTAAACCACTCACCACCTTCAATATTTTGCGTTCCTTCAAATAATAGATGTTCAAAAAAGTGAGCAAATCCAGTTCTACCCTCTTCTTCGTCTTTTGAACCAACATGATAAAGAACTGATGTAGTAATTACAGGAGCTCTATTATCTTGGTGAAGAATTACATGTAACCCATTATCTAGGTCAAATTCTACAAAATTGATTTCTTGCGCGTTTAAACCAATTATAGTTAATGATACAAAAGCGCTGGTTAATAATTTTTTCATTTAAGTTTAATTTGTTTGATCGCTCAAGATAATAAATCTTTAGTAAATTTGTTTCATAAAACCCCATTTTTACTAGGGTTTATAAAAATTAATATTGACTTAATAATGGATATAAAACAATTATTGGATATAGTAACACTTAAAAAAATCGATGAAAATAGATTTGAGGGTAAGAATTATGAGACAGTATGGGGAAGAGTTTTTGGAGGACAAGTTTTAAGTCAATCACTTCATGCGGCATATCAAACAGTTTCGGAGGATAGAGTTGCCCATTCAATGCATGGTTATTTTATTCTTCCTGGAAATTTAAATATACCAGTTATTTATGAAGTAGATAAAATTCGAAACGGAGGAAGTTTTACAACACGAAGAGTAGTAGCATTTCAAAATGATAAAGCAATATTTAATATGTCAGCTTCTTTTCAAAAGAAAGAAGATGGCTTCGATCATCAAGTCCAAATGCCCAACGTGCTTAGCCCAGACTTACTTCTCACAGATTTTCAGCAAGCAGAAAAACGTAAAGATGAGTTGGCAGAAAAGTATCAACTTTTTCTAACTGCTCATCCAAAAGTGTTTGAGTTTAAACCTGTAGGCACAAATATTTTTATGAGAAAAGAAAATGATCTTCCATATAATCATTGTTGGTTAAGACTAAAAGATAAAATTGATTTACCATTGCCTTTTCATCACCAACTTTTGGCTTTTGTAAGTGATTACCAGCTTTTAGCTACAGCTTCACTCCCTCATAGAAAAGAAATTTCAAAGACAAGAGCATACTATGCAAGCTTAGATCATGCACTTTGGTTTCATAGAGACTTTTCAATTAATGATTGGCTATTATATGATATGAAAAGTCCAAGTGCATCAAATGCAAGAGGGTTTGCTAGAGGAAGTATATTTACTGAAAATGGAACTATGATTGCATCAGTTGCTCAAGAAGGACTTATGAGAAAACTTGTTAAATCTTAATGAGTAGATATTTAATTCTTTTTCTAGTTTTTTTTGCATCATGTTCCAAGCAGAATTCTTCTTCTATTGAAACTGAAACTGATTTAATTACTAACTCATTAACCAGAGAAAGGGTTGATTCATTGTTAGTGTCAAATAATATTTTTCAAATTTCATATAACGAAAAATTTGAACAGCCTAATTGGATAAAATATACGGTTAGAGATATTGTTAAAAATGCAGATAGGGATGGAATTCAATTCTACACAGTAGATTCAATTTATACTTCAGATGATCAAGACTATTACGCAAATAGGTGGGATAGAGGGCATATGGCTCCTGCAGGATCTTTTAACGATTCTTATGAAAATTTATACTCTACTTTTTCATATTTAAATGTTGCCCTTCAATATGACGATTTAAATCGAGGAACCTGGGTACAACTTGAAGAACAAGTTAGAAAATGGGCTGATGAGATTGGTGATATTGATATAGAAATATATCTTGAATTTGATTCTTCACATATAGTTTTAGACACAGGAGCCCATGTACCAACTGCGTTTTACAAATATGTAATATTTCCAGATGGAACAAAGAAATGTTATTATTTCCCAAACTCTACTCCTGATAAATTATGGCAAGAGTATGAAATTGAATGTAATTAAGATTTAAGTTATTTTAATTCAATTGAATATTTATTTATAAATTAATAAAGTGAAAATCAGGTAAAACTAAAATTATGAATGAGAAAAAAGAATGGAGACCACTACCAGATTCAATTACTATTAAAGAAAGTAAAATTGAAGGACTAGGTATATTTGCTACTAAAGACTTGCCTTCAAAAACTGATCTTGGTATATCTCATATTTATGATGATAGATTTCCTGATAATTATATCAGACTCCCCTTAGGAGCATTTATTAACCATCATGAAATGCCAAATTGTAAAGCAATTGTTTCGAAATCTCATAAATCACTTGGCAAAATAAAGCATATACGGATTATTACAGATAAGGATATATCATCTGGTGAGGAGCTTACACTGAACTACATTATTAATAAATTAGATAACCCTTTGTGGGAGTTTGAATATGAAATCTCTCAGTAAACTTAATCTGATTTAGTACCCTCGAGCTCAAACATATCTGCAAGATACCCAGTTACTTGATTCCCTTCAACATATATTTCAAATGAAGTATTTATTCCATAATCTTTAACATAGATATCTATGTACAGGATGCCTTCTTCAACTTCAGTGCCAAGTAAATCAAAACTTTCATTAGCCCCTTCTGATGTAAAAATTGTTTTGAGACCACTTGATTCTTTGGATACTTTCATGCTAAATTTACCATCACCTCCATCTGGAAGACCAAAAACTTCAATTTCATAGTTGCCAACAAATTTTTGCAATAAGTCTTCAGACTCATTAATTGATGTTTCTATATTTTGGCTTATAGTTTGAGTTTTTTGGAAAATACTACAAGATGAGAAAGTAAATATAAATGCTAGTAATAAAATTTTATATTTCATATTTAAATATAATAAATCAAAAAACTAACTAGGTGTATACTTTAATTTTTTTTCTATTGCAAGAATTAGTTGATTCGCAATATCCTTGCCAGATGTATTTTCAATTCCTTCAAGTCCAGGAGAAGAGTTCACTTCAAGTACAAGAGGGCCTTTATTAGATCTAATGATATCAACACCTGCAATTGAAAGATTTAAAGATTTTGCAGCTTTTATCGCAATTCTTTTCTCTTCTTGAGTAATTTTTACTTTTTTAGATTGACCCCCCATATGAATATTTGCTCTAAACTCACCAACAAGAGCCTCCCTTTGAATTGATGCAACTACTTTACCATCAACAACAAAGCATCTTAGGTCTTTTCCACCGGCTTCTTTAATAAATTCTTGAACAAGTATATTAGTCTTTAAACTTTTAAATGCATTAATTGCACTTTCAGCAGCTTTATTAGTTTCAGCTATTACCACTCCTTTTCCTTGAGTGCTTTCTAATAATTTAATAATAAGAGGTGCACCCCCAACAAGGCTAATTAAGTCTTTTGTTTCAAGTGGAGATTTAGCAAAACCAGTTATCGGAATTGGAATATTGTTTTTAGAGAATACTTGAGATGAAAAAAGTTTATCCCTAGATTGAGAAATAGAATCTGCAGAGTTTAAGCAGTAAGTATTGATTGATTCAAACTGTCTTAATAGAGCACAACCATAGAATGTCATACTTGGCCTAATTCTTGGAATAATAGCATCTACTGAAACTATATTACCACCCCTATATCTTACTTCAGGTTTTCCATTATCAAGGCCAATATAGCATTGTTGCATGTTATAAAATTTCATATCGTGTCCCCTCTGTCTGCCTGCTTCCATTATTCTTTTGTTGCTGTAGAGTTCTTTGTTAGTTGCAAGTAATCCAATTGTCAAACCAGATTTTTCATACATCAAATGACCGTAATAATCTAATAATTGTTTATCTGATTTATTTCCCAAAACATTTTCTAATGAGGGGTTTACAATAAATCTGCCAACCATAGCTTCTCTCCCTAACAGCATTCTATGCTCCATAGCCTCTCTACTTGCAAGGGATAATTCAACATCGAAAACTTGATTTCCAAGTTTAATAGGAACTTTAATAATATATCTTTTTTGAGCTATACCTGATGAAGTTCTTATGATTCTAGTATCATGAATTTTAGATCTACATTCAATTGAAACACTTCTATTTTCTTGAATTGGATTAACTTCAAACTGAACAAATTGTTCTCCACCTTTTGTAATCCTTTTAATGTTGTTTGCTTGAATAGAGGAAGTCTTAGCACCTGAATCAACCCTTGCCTTTATTGCAGGTAAGTTTAATGTTTCAAAAGAACACCACTCAGCATTTCCAATTATGATTAAATCTTTCTTTGACATTATTATATCCCAAATAGATATTGAAATTTAATAAAAAACTGAGACCTATTTATTAAGAATGGATTAAAATCTTCAGAATCTACTTTAAAAATATTTGATGAATTTTGATTGCCTCCAATATAGAAAATGGTTGAAGGATTTGGATTCCACTCAAGTAGAGGTTGGATATAAAATTTATCATTAAAATCGTCATACTCAGATATAATTCTGAGACTTAAATCATTATTAAACTGGTATCTTGAAGATAGTCTTGCAATATAGCCATCATAGAAAACGCCAGGTTTATTAATTTTCTTCAATTTCGAAAATCGTAGTGATGGATTAATATTTAAATTATTACCAACCTTATAATTGAGACTGAAAAAAAATGAACTTTCTTTTCCAATTTCTGGATTATCTTCATTAAAAGCTATCTCTTTTCCAAATACTACTCTAGTTAAAAGACTAAGCTCCTTTGTAGGATTGCTAATAATAAAAAATGTTGATTTACCCACATTCCTAAAATCTTTACCTAAATAGTTTCTAAAAAAATTAATGTCGTAATTATAATTAATTGCTGTAGCTCCAATTGTAGTTATACCAAGATCGATATCTAAATTTCTTGACTTTTTTTCTCCATTTATATTATTTGTTATATCTCCTTTTACATTTATTCTATATTGTTGCAGGTATTTAGAGCCAATTAGTTTTTCAAATCCTTGAGAAATAGTTAACCACCTTCTATTATTCTTTGGAACAAATCCTAAATCTGCTCTATAATTAGCTGATATATCTCTATAAAAAATAATTGACTCCCAGTTCTCATTTTTTCTTATAAGTCTTATGTAATTTGCATGTCCATTGAACTTTTCACCATCAAGCTTTACAGTTTTATCACTAAAAGTATCATTACTATCTATCCAATTAGCAACTGGTTCAACATTAAAATTTTTAATAAACTCAAACTGAATTTTCCAGATTTTGTTAAATGTAAATAGTCCATCAATTCCAAATAAATTTCCACTACCACCTCCTTCATAGAATCTGTTTGTTGTAAAAAATCCATATTTTGTATTTTGACCAACTACCCTTTGGTGTCTATATGTATTAACATAGCTAATACCACCTTCACCAAAATAAGATTTATCTTCACCACCAACTAAGTAAGGTGACTTTTGATCTACAGCTGACAGGATTATAGAACTTGAATTTTCATCTTGAAGAGTAATTTTGGATGATATAGATGGAGAATTAATAGTTCTTGAATAAAATGCATTATCTAAAAAATTCAGCAGATCCATTCCACGACTAAAGTATGGTCTTAACTCAGGATATTGAAGCGCATATGCTGAATTGATATCAATTTGAGTTTCATCTGCTTCAATTTGAGAGAAATCTGGATTAATTGTAAGTTCAGCTGTTGATGCTGAATTTATATCATATTTAATTCCTATTCCAAATTCATTTTTGCTTTTCCCATATTCAATGGGTTGACCATCTGAAACTCTTTCTCCTGAAAGATTTGATGATATGTAAGGTAGTAGCTCAGTATTTCTTTTAAAAGGCACGTCATTCATTATTAATCTACCCTCTATTTGACAAATTCTACATGGATTATCTCTGTCATATTTATCACTCATAGTAAATACTCCATTTCCTTCAAGAGTAAAATATCTTGTGACATTAAATCCCCATACTTTGTCTTCAGCATTAGGATGAGGTATTGAGGTAAATGGAATTAAAAACTCAACAGTATATCCGTCCTCATTTATACTTGATATGGTTTCATAAATTGCATTAAATGAAGAATCATACCTTTCTTCATCACTGGTTGCTTGCTTTGCTCTAATATCTGACTGACTTCCATATGCATTCGATGCTAGCAAATAGACACTCCTTGCATCTAGATAAGGATCAAATCTTAGAAATATTATATCTTCATTTAATCCCATTGCCATTTCATCCCTGGGTCTTACTTGACCTCTAATATCATCTGGATCAGTATATGCTTTAACTCCAAAGTAAATATACTCATCTGTGTAACTCATAAAAACATCTGTTTCTAACTTAGCTGGAGTATTGTATCCCGGTTGCCACTCATAATCAACCGTTTTTTTATAGGAAACAGATTTCTCATCATCTGAGATAAATCCATCCATAACTATTTTTGACCCATCAGTTTTAGAAAGTATGTATTGTTTTTGAGCTATGCTAAAGTTGAAAATAAATAGGGTGATAATGAAGATTGTTATATTTCTCATTTCAAGGCGCAAATGTAGCTAAAAACTAATATCTATATGTTTTCCAGTTATCAATTTTTATTACTCCATCATCAATCCACTCTTGTATTTGTCCTGTATCCTCCCACTCATTTATTACTTGAGATATAATTACAGAGTTAAAAACAAATAAAATAATCCCTATAAAAAGTAATCCAATAAAAGTTGTAGGGTTAATATTTTTTGCATTTAAAAGAATTCTTGAAACTGATATAATCAATATAAATAATGATACCAGGAAAAATAAAATTATTGATATTGATAAGTATATTGGAAGCTCTCCAATTATTATTGAAAGATCTACTCCTCTTATATAGAATCCCTCAATACTACCAAATATAAAATTCTCATAATCAATTAAATCAAATAGTCCTAAGACAAATAATACCATAATCACTATCAATACAATTGATATAACAAATAGAATTAAACTTATGATTATTCTAAAAAGTGGTATTAATAAAGAAAAAATACCTGAAAAAATTGGTCCAACTAATCTAAATGGAAATAAAATTATTTTAATTAAAAGATTCTCTTCATCATCTTTTTTTTTAAATGCTCCTTTTATGTATTTTTCAATGTTTTCTAGAGTAATTTTATACCCTTTAGCTCTCATTTTGTCCTCTACTGTCTTAGCTTCAGGTACTGAAATCCATAATAATATGTATGTAATAAGTCCAAATCCTCCAAGAAATAATGAAATAATAAATACTATCCTTATTATCGCGGGATCAACATTAAAATAATTTGCAATTCCATAAGAAACTCCTCCTAAAATCTTATTATCACCATCCCTAAAAAGCCTTTTACTCGAATTAAGCATTCCAACTCTTTTCCCTGGTATGCCAATCCAGCAAATTATATAAACAATAAGTCCAAAACCTGTAAGCAAAGAAGCTAAAAACACAAGCCTTGATATTACGGGGTCAACATTAAAATAATTTGCAATACCAGAGGCAACACCAGCAATTACTTTATCATCTAGATTTCTAAATATTTTTCTATTTTCATTTTTATAATCTTTATGAGTTGACTCATTCAATTCATTTTCTTCTTTTTGAGAATACTCTTCATATATCTCCTTAAAATCTTCAACCGAGCCCATCTCATTTATTATATTTTTTACATCCTGTAAATTAAGTGACTCACTATAGTTTTTTACTGAGTTAAATTTTTCTGAAATTCTAGCTTCTATATCCAATAGAATATCTTCTTCAGTTTCAATTTTTTCAAAATAAGATTTTATTGAATCAAGATATTTTCTCAATAGTTCATAGGCGTCATTATCGATATTAAATACCTTGCTTCCAATATTTATACTTAATGTTTTTTTCATTTTACTTTAATTAATAATATTCCCTCGATGATATTTGCTTCTAAATCATAAGGAATTAGTTTATCTTCATCCAAAACCCAATATTCAGTGCCACCTAACCTAACTTCGTTTTGATCATAGATTTCATCTAATCTTAAATAATCATCTTCATCAATTTTCCAATTGAAAACAACTCTACTCTGTGATTCCTCTTTTCTAGTAACGGTTATTGCAGCAGTTTTATTTTCTTTAAAATCAAATAATATTTTTGTCTCATCTAATGTTTTTTCAATAACTCCACCAAAAGCTCTTGCTGCTATTTTTTCCAGATTGCCTAATTCATTAGAGTTTTTTATTACTTCATTTACATTTATTTTAAATTCCCATTTGCCAATTATAGAATTATAAATATTCTCTTGACATTGTGAATCAAGCGAAAATATAATTGTCAGAATCAAAAATATCTTTTTCATCATTTCTTAGTTTTAATAATTTTATTTACTGCCTTATCAAGCTCTAACCAAGAAATATGAAGGCCTTTAAGATGATTATCACCCTCATTTGTTAAAATGTAATATTTTCTTGGAGGTCCTTGATTAGACTCTTTCCATTTATAGTCTACATAGCCAGATGCTTTTAATCTATTTAATAAAGGATATAGAGTGCCTTCTACAACAATTATCTCAGACTTTTTAAGCTCATCAATTATATCTGACGTATACACTTCCCCTCTAGATATAATCTGCAGAACACAAAACTCTAATAGTCCTTTTCTAATCTGAATTTTAAAATTATCTGTACTCATACACAACCTAGTACTATGTAATGCAAAGTACTGAATTAAATTTTAGTTTACAAAATAATTTATTCTTTTAATCGTCGTTTAATCTGTATTTTTTATTTAAGGTAAAAACATCTTCAGCATTATATTTATCATCATGAAGAAGTTGAAGTTGTTTATCAAGAAGAGTTATTTTTTTTGAAAGCTGTTGGGTAAATAAAGTTTTATCTAAAAAACTTGAATTGTCAGGAATTAATTCTAATACATCAGACATATAATTAAGTACAGCAGTTATTTGATTTGGAATCCAAGAAATTATTGGTGTCCCTCCAGTTGCTTTTGCATATTTTGTATTAGCCATAATGTACTTTTGAACAAACTGCCAATGACCATTTCGGAAGTAATAGATTTCGTCAAGAATTTGAATTAATAGACATAGACCCTCTTCATTTTTACTTCTTTTAATGGAACTAAATAGTTTATTTCCCCTCATCTCATCTTTTAAATCCGATAAGAAATTTTGAATACATTTTGGCCTATATGATCTAAGATCAAGAAGATATTTTGTTAAATCGTTTGATGGGTAATAATCAATTACCCCTGTAAAAATATCAGCAGTAGGAATAATATTATCTTGAGCACCAGTTTGACCTCTATATTGAACGGGTTTCTCTGATACACCTTCGTATATTACACCATCACCAAATATTTCATCATTACCTTTAATCCCCATTATAAATACTCTAAAGTCATTATAATGTTTCCATCTTGAAGCCTCCCACATAATTTGTCTTCTTTCATTAATGCTCTTCATTGATGATAAACAATTTTTTAGTGATTGGTTTACTTCAGAATTATCTTTTGATTCAAGGAAGTCAAGAATACTACCGACAAGCTGAGGAGAATGCTGATTAATATCAACATGAAGCATTATAAATCCTCTTTCATCATCCATTCCTGAGAATTTTGCAGCCATTGCTAAGTTTTCCCACTCATAACCTTTTGAGCTATCAATTTTGACGTAATTACCAAGAGAATAAGCATAATGATAATCTATAAATGGATATACATCAAGTTTTTCACTAACTAAAACAAAAGGCTCAGAGAGCTGAGAAGGTAAAAGTCTATGAGCTTCTCCATACTTTTTAGTTTTTTGAAAATTAAAATGAGAGGGAGCTAAAAGGTATGCACTAGTAAGAAAAGCATACGCTCTAAATAATGCTTGATTTATAAATATGTCATCTTCATTTTTTACTAAATCCTTGTAATTTTTTAATTTTTTTACTGCATCTTCTATTGCTCCTTCAATTGATAATAAACCACCTTTACCATTAGCTTTTTTAATTGGCATTTCATCAATAAGTACTTGGAGCTCATTATATCTTTCAGGTAAAACTGCAAGTGGGCTTTTTTTTGGAAGAAATCCATTTAAATGGTTTACTTCAAAAAAATTATCTGAGTAACGATCTAAATTCAAAGTAATGGTTTCGCATAAAATTATATAAAATTAATTATTACATGCACTATTTGCCCAACTATTTACACCTTGGGATTCTGCAACACATTTATTAGAATACGTAATATTATCGCACCCACATACTGGCATATATTCTTTTGTGCATGCAATTAGCTTTATTTCTGATTTACAAGTTTCCTCAGAATTTTTTGAACAAGCTGTTAACAGCATGAAAATCAAAAAACAAAAACCGAATTCCTTGAACATTTTTACTAAATTGAAATAAAATTAATAATAAATTGGATAAGAGAAATTTTATAAAAACACTAGGTGCATTATCTTTCTCTCCCCTAATATCTGCATCTGAATTTTCAGAAAATCACTCTCTTTCTAAAAACTTACCAAAGATTGACAATAATGATGAGCTATGGAAAACAGTGAGGTCTCATTACACTCTTAAAGATGACTATATAAATCTAGAAAGTGGATATTATAATATAATTCCTGAGCCTATACTAGACAATTTTATTAAACATGTAAAGTATGTTAATATCGAAGGCTCGTATTATATGAGATATGATCTAAAAAAAAATAAACAGAGAGTAACAAAAGAGCTTGCTAAGCTTGTAGGATCTACTTTTGATCAAATTGCAATCACAAGAAATACAACCGAATCACTAGATCTTGTAATATCTGGATTTCCATGGCAGAAAGGAGACGAAGCGATCTATGCAAAACAAGATTATGGAACAATGAAAGAGATGTTTGAGCAAATTTCTGACAGGTATGGTATAGTGAATAAAATAATTTCAGTACCAAATCATCCTAAGAATGATGAAGAAATAGTATCACTCTATGAGAGTCAAATTACAAAAAAAACTAAATTAATAATGGTGTCTCATATGATAAATATTACGGGCCAGATATTACCAATTAAAAAAATATGTGAAATGGCTCATACCCATGGAGTTGAAGTAATGGTTGATGGTGCTCACTGTGTAGGTATGTTTGACTTTTCAATTGATGACTTTAATTGTGACTATTATGGTTCCAGCCTTCATAAATGGTTAGCAACTCCACTTGGAGCTGGATTACTTTATGTAAATAAAAACAAAACTCATAGGATTTGGCCATTACTTGCAAGCGATAACAAGGATAAAACAGACATTAAAAGACTTAATCATATAGGTACTCATCCGGTTCATACAGATCTTGCTATATCTAATTCTATTGATTATTTAAATTGGATAGGCATTAAAAGAAAAGAAGAAAGAATGAGATTTCTACAAAGATATTGGTCTGATAAACTTAGGAATGTTGAAAACGTAATTGTAAATACACCTGAAGATATTAATAGAAGCTGTGGGATTGGAAATGTTGGGATAACAAATATGTCACCCTCAGAAATGGCAGGGACACTAATGGATAGATATAAAATATTTACTGTTGCAATTGATTACGCAAATGTAAAGGGATGTAGAATTAGTCCAAATATTTTTACTACTACTGATGAACTTGACAGGTTTGTAGATGCTGTAAAAAAAATGGCAACATAATAATCTTAAGAATTTTTAGAATCTATAAAAAACTAAATATGAATGACTTCTATTTATGAATACTAATAATTATAAAAAAATAGTTTTTATACTATTTATCATCTTATATTTTATTAGCCCAGTTTTTTCGCAAGATAATGATTTTAGGGCCTGGTCAGAAATTGAATATAATCTTGATATAGATGAAAGGATATCTGTAGCATTTAGTCAACACTTTAGATTAAAAGAAGACCTTAATATTGTAGATAGCTATATTACTGAATCTGAGATTACATACTCTCCTCTAAAAAAAATAAAACTATCAGGTCAATTGAGATATCATTATAAAAATGAAAATTCAGGAGGTGTTGAGGGTTTTGAAAACTTATACAGATATCGTCTTGGTATTGAAAAAAAGTTTAATACAAATTATTCAGATCTTGACTTAAGAATTGCATTCCAAAATAGAGTCTCTTTTGATAGGAAAGGAACATCTAAAAAGATACTTCGTATAAGACCCTCAGTTGAAATTAAAATAAAAGATTGGAATAACAAGCCAAAACTATTTTATGAATATTTTGATGAAATTAATGGTAAGGATCAAAAAGCTCACAGATATGGTATAACATTCAAAAAAAATCTTACTAAAAATCAAAGTTTTACATTTCGTTATTTTTTTCAAAAATATAATGAAGTATCTAGCTTAAATTATAACAACAATGTAATCTCCCTTAAATATAGTTTTAATTAAACTATACTTATAGAAATAAATTAAAGTATCATAGGGAATCTTGGTTATTTCAATTTTAAGTTGCAAGTAAGATGATTCGCACTGATAAATAATTTATTAAATTAATGTTGAGTTAAGATATAGTTAATAATCGAATTGTACGTTTGATTTTTAAATATAAAAAATGAGAAATTTTATTTTAATAATTACTGTATTAATTCCTTTATTTTCTTTTAGTCAAACTTCCGTTAAGGGTAGAGTGCTAGACTCGAATAATTTCCCTTTGCCTGGAGCAACTATTATTGCTTCAAGCTCTAACGAAGTTGCAATTACAGATTTTAATGGTTTTTTTAGTTTGTTCATCACTGGAAGTGATGATTTAACTGTAAAATATGTTGGTTTTGAATCTTTGACATTAAATGTATCGGAATCAGATGATTTACCTATTTTTATTTTAACACCGAACGTTACTGAGCTTTCTGAAGTAATTGTTTCTGGATTTCAAGGAGGAACTATTAAATCTCTAAACAAGCAAAGAAATGATATAAATGTTACAAATATTGTATCTGCTGACCAAGTTGGTAAGTTTCCTGATGCAAATATTGGAGATGCTCTAAAGAGAATTCCTGGAATAAGTATGCAATCAGATCAAGGAGAGGCAAGAGCGATTAATATTCGTGGTTTTGGTGCTGCATTAAACTCAGTAACAATAAATGGGGAAAGAATTCCATCTGCTGAGGGAGATAATAGAAATGTTCAATTAGACTTAATTCCATCAGATATGATACAGGCTATTGAAGTTAGTAAGACTCTTACCCCTGATATGGAGGCAGATGCTATAGGTGGTTCAGTTAATCTTGTGACTAGGTCTAAGCCAGAGGAGTTTAGATTGTCAACAACAATCTCAGGTGGTTCAAGCCCAATTAGAGATGATTCTTATAATACTCAATTTTCGTTTATACTTGCTGATAAACTTAGTGATAGACTATCTTATTCACTTAGTGGTTCAAGAAACATCAATGATTACGGTTCCGATAACATTGAGTTTGAGTGGAATGAATCTGGAGATGATTATCAAATTAATGAAATGGATATGAGAGTATACGATGTAAAAAGACAAAGAGAAAGTATATCCCTTAATTTAGATTATCAAATAAACAGTAATAATAGTATTTATGTTCAGTCAATATATAACGAAAGACATGATTGGGAAAATAGATGGAGACTGAGATTGGATGATCCAGGTGATAAGGGTGCTGGAACATATAGGGTAAGAAAATTAACAAAGGGAGGTATTGGAAACGACACTAATGATAATACTAGGCTTGAACTACAAAAAATGTGGAATGTTGCTGTAGGAGGTGATCATACATTTGGTAAGTTAGCTGTAAACTGGAAAATTTCACAATCTGAAGCATCGGAAGAAAGACCTGACGAGAGATATTTAAGATTCGATCAAAAGGGTGTTAATGTTGACTTTGATTTAACAAATCCGAGATTTCCAAGACCAATATTTGCTGATGGTAATTGGGATACACCTTCACTAGCAGAAATAAAAGAGGCTACTTTTCAAAATGGATTTACAGAAGAATTAAACACATCTTATAAAATTGACTTTTCGTTACCATATAACGTTAATGATAGACTTAAATTCGGATTTAAGTATCAGGAAAAAGAAAAAGAACGTTTTAATGATTTTTATGAATATGACATTGAGAGTGATTTGGGTATAGAGACTATGGATCAAGTTCCATTTAACAATCCAACTCCAAGAAACTTTATTCCAGGACCACAGTATAATTCAGGCTTATTTCCAACTGTTGAATATTTAGGGAGTTTAACAATGAATGAAGGTAATTCTGAGCCAGTTTTTGAAGAATTTGCAGCTGCAAATTATATGGCTGAAGAAACAGTTACATCAGCATATATTATGGCAGTAGATAAACTTTCAGACAATACAACAATTATATTGGGTGCTAGACTTGAGGCAACTGATATTAGCTATCTTGGAGCATCTTTTGACGTAGAAACTGGAGAGTCTTATGATGATATTGAGATTATAGAAGGTTCCAACGATTATATAAATATACTTCCTAATCTAACGATTCAGACAAAGCTTTCAGACAATTTCATACTAAATGGAGCATATACTCAGTCTCTTGCAAGACCAGGTTATTATGCACTAACACCATATGAAGATATTAATTCAGACGACATGGAGATTTCAGTAGGAAATCCAGATTTAGAGGCAACTGTATCTAATAACCTAGACTTAATGGCTGAATATTACTTCGGTCCTTTAGGCTTATTTTCCGCTGGATTTTTCTATAAGAACATAGATAATTGGCTTTATGAATTTACTGATAATAACTATACTTGGAATGGAATGTCAGGGTTTGATTATTCACAAGTAAGAAATGGTCGTAATGCTGAAGTTACAGGTTTTGAATTTGCTCTTCAAACATCCCTAACTGATAATGTAACTTTATACTCAAATTATACATATACCGATTCAAAGACTGATGGAATAGAAGGTAGAAGTGATGCTCCACTAGTTGGTGCTGTAAAGAATATGTTTAATGGTTCATTAGCTTATGAAAGTGATAGACTTTTTATAAGAGCATCATTAAACTATTCTGATGCATCTGCTGATGAGCTAGGTAGTGAGTCATGGGAAGATAGATATTATGACGATCAGGTATTTGTTGATTTAAATGCCTCATATTCATTATCTCCAACGGTTAAATTATTTACTGAGTTTAAAAATTTAACTAATCAGCCATTAAGATATTATCAAGGAATACAAAGCAGAACAATGCAACTTGAGTATTATAGTTATAACTGGAATATCGGACTTAAAATTGATCTATAATTAAAAAATTAAATATTTTCTAACTTTAAAGCTGGAAATAAGTTTTCCAGCTTTTTTTATGAAATATCACTCATTACTTTTTGTTTTTATTATGGGCTGCTCATCAGTAAAAAATATAAATTATCCTGATGGCATTAAATATTTTGAGGTAACACCAAGTGTTGAAACAGAACCTGTATCATCCACAGATGATGCTGCTGATGACATAGCGATTTGGATTAATGACTTAAGCATAGAAAACTCAATTATTATAGGAACTAATAAGCAGACAGGATTAGATACATATAATTTATCTGGAAATATGATTAAGTCTTATAAATTTGGAAGAATTAATAATGTAGATGTTTTTCAAGAATTTAATGTTGGGGAAGAAAAATTTCCTCTTGTAATTGGTTCAAATAGAACTGATAATACAATATTTTTGGGTAGGTTATACCCTGATGGATCAATTAATAAAATCTTAAAAAATGATCCAAAGTCATTCATTGAAGAAGTATATGGAATTACTTCTTATAACAGTAATGATGTAGATTATGTTTTTATAAGCGGGAAAGATGGAACACTTGAGCAGTGGCTTATTGAGGATAATAAAGGCACTTTAAACATGAGTCTTATTAGAACAATTAAATTTAATTCAATTGTTGAAGGTTTAGTGTCTGATACATACTATGAAAAGCTTTATGTTGCAGAAGAAACTATTGGATTATGGGAAATAAATATAAATCCAAATATTGATTTAAATAAAAAATTAATTTTTAAAACTGATAAAAGATACTTCAAGCCAGATTTTGAAGGTGTTACATTATATAAAAAGGATAATGGAGAAGGTTATATCTTTTTATCAGTTCAGGGGAGTAACAGCTATGCGGTATTAGATAGGAAGTCAAAGGAGTTTAAGTCTGTTTTTAGAATTATAAAATCAAATAATATTGATTCAGTATCTGATACTGATGGGATTGACCTTTCTCAATTATCTACAAATAAATTCCTGGAAGGGTTATTTATTGTTCAAGATGGAGATAATGATAATCAAAATCAAAACTTTAAATTTGTAAATCTTTCTTCCATATTAGATAAGATTTATGAAAAACCTCAGTTATAATAATCTTAAGGAAAAAGTTAAAAAGGCAAGCAAAAAGGAATTTATTGCACTTTTGGCTATACTCTGGTGGATACCAGGAGGATCCTTATGGTGTACTTTGGCTATTTGGATGAGATATTCAATTAGAATCAAGAATTTTTTTGGTATTAAGGAAAAGAACTAGTAGCGATTTATTGACTTTTCTCAAATTTTATTTAACTACCTTTTAACTTATTTAGTAATAAAAATTAAAAACTTTTTAATTTATTTAGGTTCTAATTGATTTATGCAAAAACCTGTTAACTTATTTTTTATACTATTTAGTTTATTTAGCTTTTCTCAACAAACAATAGTTGAATTAGAAAAGACACCTTACTCAGAATTTAAATTAGATGGAATATTATCAGAGGAAGAATTAAAAAGCACAAAAATAATTGATATTATATACGAGCATGAACCTGGATATAATACATCACCTTCTAATGAAACAATTACATATCTAACATATACAGACACATTTCTTTATATAGGTTTTAGAGCTTTTAGAGATGAAGTGAAAGCTGATATTCACCCTAGAGATAATAGGTCATTATTTGAAGATGATTTTGCTAACATACATCTTGATACATATGGTGATGCAAGAAATAACATTGGCTTAACTGCAAATCTTTATGGAAGTCAAGCAGATGGTATTAGAATTGATACAAATGATTGGAGTGGTGGAAGTAGTTCAGGTTGGAGTTTAGATGCAAACTTTGATTTTCAATCCCTTGGTAGATATACAGACTTTGGATATGAATTAGAATTTATTATCCCCTTTTCCTCTATTCCTTTTCCAAATGGTGTAAATCAAAAATGGAAAATTAAATTAAGTACTAATTACAGAGATAACCAAAAGCAAGGTGTTACAGCTAGAGTATATAGCAGTAAACTTGATAGGGAAAATTCATGCCAGCTTTGTCAGAATGACCATACAATAGTCATGAATGACATCAAAATTGACAAAGTATTTAATATACTACCATATGTTAGCACCAATCTTTCAGGATCAAGAGATAAATTTTATGACAGAATTAATTACGAGACACCTGATTTAAATTATGGTTTAGGTGTTAATATTGACTTAAGTAAAAACTTATCTTTTGAAGCAACTCTTAACCCAGACTTTTCTCAAGTAGAGGCAGATGTTACTCAGATTGATGTTAACTCACCAACTGCAATTAATTACCCTGAGCAAAGGCCCTTTTTTAATAGAGGAATAGATATTTTTAATTATTCATTAGATGCCTTTTACTCAAGGTCTATAAATAACCCATCTTTCGCATCTAAAATACTAAATCAGGGTAAAAATTCCAGACTCTATGTTTTAACTGCAATAGACGAAGATTCACCTTATTTAGTTCCTACTCACTATGAATCGTTTTCTGGTTTGGGAGGTAAAAGTTTTAATAATGTTGTTAGATATGAGCATTTACTTAGTCAGAACACACGTTTAGGAGGTATATTATCAAATAGACTTTATGACGGAGATGCATATGGAAATTTAGTTGGAATAAATGGTATTTTTAATTTTAATAAAAGCTGGAAGCTTCGTTTTGAATACTTTAGTAACTCTAATAAAGAACCAATTGCTGATTGGATAGACTCCGATAAAACTTTTTCAAATTACACTGTAAAACTTGATGGTGAAAAATATACTGGAAAAGCTTTTTACTCTGAATTAAGGAGAGAAACTCTAAACTGGAGGTCAATTGTTAGATATACTGGAATTACACCAACTTTTAGATCAGATCTTGGTTTTATTGTTCAGAATGATATTAAAAGATATGAGCTGTTTCATGGATACTATGCATATCCTGATACTGAAATTTTTAAAAATTACAGAATAAGTGCTAAATATGATAGAGAGTATGATTATGCAAATAATTTAAAGATGTCTGCAATTCAGGCTTACATATCTTTCCTCACAGTATTTAATACAAATGTCTTTTACAACTATGAATACGATTTTTATAATTCACATTTAATGTCAGAGTTTAACGATTATATAAATCACTATTCTAGGCTTAGTTCTAGACCTTTTGAATTTATGGATATTCAAATGTCATATGCTTGGGGTAAAGATATAGCTTATAAAGAAGAGATTCCGCAGCTTGGAGTAAGATCAAATTTAGACTTTAAAATTTCTGCTAACATTAATAATAATTTTCGAGTTACACCAAGTATAAACTTTGAAAAATTAAAGAAGCTTAACTCTGATGATTATTTTTTTGATGGATATATAGCAAGACTTGACTTACGTTATCAATTTAACACTGCATTTAATCTAAGAATTATTTCAGAATATAATGAATTCACAGATAAATTTTTTGTTCAACCTTTAATTTCATGGAGACCAAATTCTGATACAATTTTTTACTTTGGAGGTAATCAAAATTATATAGATAACTTTGTTGATTATAACTCGCCAAATTATAGAGTAAACAAAACCCAGCTATTTTTAAAATTCCAGTATTTAATTAAATCATAGCTAAAAACAAAGTTTTAAGCTTAAATTCCTATATAATTAACAATATGAAAAAACTACTAGCATTATTTTTAATAATTAATAGCTTATTCTCCTTTTCTCAGGACATTATTTTAGAGCTTAATAAAATCTCTGAAGAAAAATTTATTCTTGATGGAATTGTATCAGATCAAGAAATAAATGAAGCCAAAATTCTTGAGGTTATTTTTGAAGAGGCACCCAACTTTAATACTATGCCATCTCAGGAAACTATTGGATTTTTTACATACTCTGAAAAATTTTTATATGTTGGAGTAAAAGCAAAAAGGACTAAAGTAATAGCTCCCTTAACAACAAGAGATAATCGTGCAATCTGGAGGGGAGATTTTACTGGCCTCGCTATTGATACATATGGAGATGCAAGAAATAATATAATTCTTAATTCAAATCCTTCTGGAAGCCAAAGTGATGCTATTAGGCTACCCGGTATTGGTATGGGTGGAGGCCCTAGTGTTAATTCAAATGTAAATTATGATTTTAAATCTGCTGGAAGAATTACAGAAGATGGATATGAAATCGAATTTATAATTCCTTTTTCAGAGATTCCATTTCCAAATGGGAAAAATCAAGCATGGAAAATTAAAATATTTAGTGGTTATTTGGATGAAGGAAATGAGGGTGTTGAGGTCAGGGCAGCTTCAAGCAAATCAAGTAGAGATGCAAGCTGTCAACTATGTCTTTTAGACCATACTATAGTAATGGAAGATATAGTAATAGAAAAAAAACTTAACTTCTTACCATACCTTAGTTCTAATATTTCAGGTACAAGAGATAAGTACTATGACAGGATTAATTTTCAAACACCTAAACTAAATTATGGAGTTGGATTTAATTTGGAATTAAATAAGAATCTTTCAGTAGAGGGTACAATTAACCCAGATTTTTCTCAGGTTGAATCTGATGCAACTAGAATAGATATAAACTCACCAACTGCAATTAATTATCCAGAAAGAAGGCCTTTCTTTCTTAGAGGAATTGATGCATTAGACTATCAAATTGATGTATTTAATTCAAGATCAATTAATGATCCATCATTTGCCTCCAAAATAATTAATCAAGGCCGCAAGTCTAGACTTTATATTCTAAGTGCTTTTGATGAAGAGACATCATATCTTATTCCCACACAATATGAGTCTTTTAGAGGTATTGTTGGAAGCAGCTTCAGTAACGTAATTAGGTATCAAAATTTTATAAACTCTAATACACAAATTGGTCTTTTAGCCTCAAACAGGTATTATGATGGCAATGCATACGGAAGTCTTTATGGCTTTGACGCACTTTTTAATTTTTCTGATGTTTGGAAATTTGAATTTGAATTATTTCTTAATGATAACAAAGAACCTAACATAGATGTAATTGACAACGATAAAACATTTGGAAATAAAACAGTAAGGCTTGATGGTGAAAGTTTAAATGGAAATGCAGTTTATGCAACTTTAAGAAGAGACACTGAAAACTGGAGATCATATATTGAGTATAGTCAGATATCGGATGGGTTTAGATCTGATCTTGGTTTCATAACAACAAATGATGAAAAAAAATACACCCTCTGGCATAGTTTTAATCAATATCCTAATAAAAGCTTGCTTCAGAGGTATAGAATATCTTTGAGACAAGATTTTGAGTATAACTACAAACACGATATATCTAGGTCAAATTTTCAAACTTATATTGGATTCTTGACTATTTTAAATACAGACGTACTATACAACTATGAATATAATTTTATAAAATCTCATCTGAATACTCAGTTTAGAGATTTTATTAATCATTTTATAAGACTTGAAAGTCAACCCACAGATTTTTTAAACATTAACTTATTTTACAAATGGGGTAAGGATATTGCCTACACGCTTGAAACACCAAAATTAGGGTTTGAGACAAATATTCGTTTTGATTCTGAAATATCAGTTAATGAAAATTTTAGGATATCTCCAACTATAAATTATCAGGCTATCAGAGATATGGACTCTAAGGATTATTACTTTAAAGGATATATTGGAAGACTTGATATTCGATATCAGTTTACTAATTTTCTTGATTTAAGATTGATCTCTGAGTATAATGATTTCTCAGAACAATTTTTCTTTCAACCACTTATTTCTTGGAGACCAAATCCAGACACTATTTTTTATTTTGGAGGAAATCAAAACTATATAGATAGATTTACAGATTATAATTCACCACATTATAGAGTAAATAAATCGCAGTTGTTTTTAAAATTTCAGTATTTATTTAAATAGATAATTGTACTTAATTCGACTTTATTTATAAATATTTTAAATTACTTATCAAATAGTCTTATAATTAATATTTTTTATTATTTTAGAAGTAACTATTAACCAATGCAAATTAATTCAAAAAGCAATTTTATTAGAAGAGTTCAAGAAGCTTTTTTATTAAAAAAAATATCTAAAAAGACTGCTTCACACTTTAAGACTGTTTATGAGAAGTTTGATATTAAGAAAAAATCTGAAGCTGATGAAAAAGCTGTTGAACTTCTTAACGAATTAATCTCAGAATCTATTATGAAGCAAAAAAGATAATTATCTTATTGCCCAACATTCAATTTCAACTTTAGCTCCAAGCGCAAGCCCAGTTCCTGCAAAAGCGCTTCTAGATGGCCTTTTTTCCTCCGTAAAGAATTTTTTATACTCCTCGCTCATATCAGCCCATTCTGATATATCTGATAGCATGCAAGTGCATTTAAAAACTTTATCCATTGAGCTTCCAAGTGCAAGTAATATCCTTTCAATGTTTTTCATGGTTTGTGTTGTTTCTTCTTTGATACCTCCTGGAACAACTTTTGTATTGCCAGGTAAATTACCAACTTGACCTGACACATATATTACATTATTGACAATTGTTGCATCAGAGAATGGAAAATCAAGTTGTTTAGTGTTGTCAGATGTATAATAATTTATTTTTGTTTCAAGATTAGTGTAAGTATTGTGTGTCTTTCTATTTATGCATGATGTTACTAAAAATAAAAAAACGATTATTATTTTTTTCATGAATTTAAGTTTTGATTACCAAAGGTTTCTTTTTTAAATATGTTAGTATTATTTATTGTATTATAGATACATATATAAATTAAAATTAATATATAATAAATATATTTTTTATAATAATAAATTAATTAAAACATTATTTTCTTAAATAAAAATTAATAAATTATTATTTTAATAGAATATTAAAATAATACATTTATAAAAAGATACATATTACATATTATTTTATCTTATATCTTTGACAATTAAATTATTATAATGAAAAATTCAATATTATTTATTTTCACTATAGCTCTTTTATTGAGTTCTTGTGAAACAAACACTCCAGCAAGAACTATCGGGTTTGTTACTGGAGAAAATTCTAATCTTCAATGGCATCTTGGAACACAAGAGGCTATTGATGTTGTAACTACTGTTGATGAGCTATGGGCTAACCAAGATTATGAATCCATGAGACCATTCTTTGCAGACAGTGTAAAGGTTTGGAGACCTAACGGCTCTTATACTGATACATTTGATTCATTTATTGAGTCTATAAATAACGGTTCTAACGTTTCTTGGTCTTTAAATTATGCTTTCTCTGTTGACCTTAATCCTGATTTGGGTGGTGAACATGTTCAAGCAGGATTTTCTATAACTTATCCTCCAACAGAGGATTCTGAAGAGAGAATAGACTATCAACATGAAAGTTATTATGTTGTCGATGGAAAAATTGTAACACTTAATCAATATTCTATTAGAAATGTTCAACAAGATTAATTGTTGAAAATTTGTAAATAACTATTAAGTCATTTAACAATTAAGTTTAGAATTAATTAATACATTCATTTAGTCTAAATAATTGGTTAATAGTCTTAGACTTATGTCATCCTTTGGCAAAACAAAAAAACCCTCAAGATCTTTCTTGAGGGTTTTTAATTAACCATAAACCAATTTATGTTCGCCGAAGCCAACAAGTAAATCTATACAAGATTTTTAATTTTTAGTTAAATGGTTATAAATAATTATTAACAATTTACTCATCGAAAGTAGAGATTAGTCCACCTAAGTCAGCATATTCAGTAACCGTATGAACTTTACCGTCTTCATTAAAACTCCAAACTAAATAGTGTTTAAAGTTAACAGACTTTCCAGTATTAGAATTTGTAACATTCCAAGTTCCATACATTCTTACATTGTTTGGTCCAGACATTGCTTCGCCTACTGGATAAACATTACCACCCCAAAAACCTACATCTGTTCCAGGCAGTCCTCCACCTTCTATAAATGATATGTCTTCAAAGTTTTCCATCCAAAAAGTCACATTCTCTTTAAGTATATCAATACCCTTGACCAATTCTGCGTTAACACCAGGTCCATACCATTGGACTGAATCAGCAAAAATTGAAACCACTTTATCATAGTTACCTTCTTCATAACCTTTAATAAAGTCATTTTTAAGAGTTGCAACGTTTTTTTCAAAAGTGTTTGCATCAGCTTCACTAACTCCACTTGAAGGAGCTTCACATGAAGCAAATAAAATAATTAGTAAAATAGCTATCTTTTTCATTTTTAAAATTTTTGTTATCATCAAAAATATAAAAACCCCTGAAAAACAGGGGTTTTTATAGTTTAAATAATTTTAATTATTTAATAGGGTCTTCATCATATGCTTCTACAAACTTTGTTCTGTCATAGAATCCAGCATTCCAACCAATTTTGTTATCATCTCCAAAGAAGACAAGAACATTATGGTAAGGAACTGTTATTGAAGTGTCATCATTTGAAAAAGTCTGACCTCCCCAACTTAAAAGAACTTTAAACTCTTCAACTTCACCATTTTCATTTGTGTCTGAACCTTTAAGTGCTATATAATTTGTTCCTTCTTCTCTAGTAATATCCCAAATAGAAGTAGTCGTTTCAAGCATTTGGCCAATAGCCTCTTTACCTTCAATGTTTACTCCGTTTGGAAAACTCCATGCAGCTTCGTCTGCATAAAAATTTAAAACTGATTCAACATCATCAGAATTCATTGCTTCATACATAGCATCAGCAATTGCAACTAATTCTGTCTCATCAATTACAGTAGGAAGATCTGAATTAGCTTCCTCATTTGGAGTTTCACAACTTAAAATTGCAAAACTTAATATAAGTGTTAAAAATATTTTTTTCATTCGTTAATTGATTTTAGGTTAAACCTAAATATAGTAATTAATTGAATATCAAATTAATATGGATCTCAATTTCATTATTAATTTTTTGGAGCAACAAAGAAGGTCTTTCAACATTAAAGTCTGAAAGGTTAATTAAGAATTTCCCTGATAATGAAATTTTATCTTTTTCAGTTGATTTATTTAGTAAGACATTTAAATCTTTTTCAATATCATGAAAAGAAATGATGCCTGACACATTAATTAAATCTAGTGAGTCAACTATTTCAGAAGATCTAAAAAATATATTTGGTATTCTCAATGCTTCTAAAACTCTATAAGAATTACTGTCAAGGTTAGAGTTACCACTTTTAAAATCTGTCACTTTAGCTACAACTCCAATTTTTGAAACTTGATTATCGTTAAGTTCAATTAAACCAGATATGTTATTATTTGTTGCATCCCACTTATGGAGAAAGTGAGTGCCATAATAACTAATTGATGAAATTGAATTATCAATTCTTAAGATTTCTTGCGAAGATAAAATGTTTACCGAAAGAACAAATATGAAAATTAATTTTCTCATTAAAAATCAAGTATAATTGTAATCATCGCAAGAGTATAGCTTGCTGCAGCGGTATATGCTGCGTTTTTATGAATTTCTCTATACTTATTTGCTTCATATTGTTTATCTGAGTAAATATTGGTCAATATCATAGCTGGTAGATGAAGATTTGCTAAAATCTTATGGAGTCTAATATTATTTAACCCTTCCCTCTCTCTACTTACAAGTGGAGGAGGAGTAAATAGAGATAATCCAGCTCCAGTGAAATATGATGCAGTAACAATTTTACCAAGCGTTTTGTGTTGATCATAAACACTATAATCACCATTATACAGTTTGCCCCCAAGAATACCTTGATAAATCATACCTGCAAAAGTTATGTAACCTATAATTTGGTGTGCTTTCAGCATTTTTTCTCTGACTATAAGTTCCTTTTCTCTATTTTCTAGAGTAAGATTTGAAATACCAGTCTTTCTAAACAAACCCTTTTCACCCCACAAGATTTTCTGAGTAAAAATCATTTTTTCAGGAAGTAAAACAGGCTTCTCTATCTCGACTAGACCCTCAAACTCTTCAAAAAAATCCTGAGTGAAAGAATTGTCTAAATTGAAAACAAGAATAAATATCAACAACCAATATTTTTTCTTGTTTTCTATCATCTATGAAGTTGTAACGGTTAATGTATCTCCTGAAAGAGTTGCAGTGTATCTTTTTAAGCTACCTGAAGTAGCACCGGAGTTACAATCTTTAATATCACTTCCATCAGCAGAAAAACTATTTCCATGTGTACCACATTTAAATTGCTCGTTTGAATATGACCAAGCGTTTTTAGATCCATTGTGTGGACAACAATTATCGAATGCCCTAAAATCTGTATTTGAAATTTTTAAAACTAACATACCTACTGATGTTAAATTTACAAAGTCTCCAGGACTATTTAAAGTACTGAATGTAGAATTAGTTAGGTCAAGAGTAACTGTACTTCCATTAACAGATATACCATTATCTGTTTGTGAGCTTCCACTTTGTGAGTTGGTTCCATATGGGTCACTAGGTGTATTATTTGTGTTTGAACTATATGAAGATTCTTCATCATCAGATTTTGAGCAAGCTTGAATAAAAGAGATTCCAAAAAAAGCAAATGTTACAGTTGGACATGTATTTTGTAAAAACTTTCTTCTTTCCATTATTAATTTTTTTTTTCTAAACTACTATGTTTATTCAATTTAACTTTAAATATTATTACTTTTAATATTCTTTTAACTTTAGTTAGTTATGAATGCAAAAAAGTTTACAGTAAAAAGAGATATTAAGATTGCTGAAACGCTCCCAAAAAGATTTTATAAAGATCCTGAAATATTAAAAGAGGTCAAAGAGAAAATTTTTGTTAAATCCTGGCAATATATTGGACATGAAGAGATTATGTCAGTAAATATAAACCTATATCCTTTTAATTTTTTAGATAACTTTATTAATGAACCTTTATTATTAGTCAGGGATAGTAGTGATAACTTGAAGTGTCTTTCTAATGTTTGTACTCATCGAGCAAATATATTAATCGATAATCCATGTGAAGCGAAGGGTATTAGGTGTAATTATCATGGAAGAAAATTTGATCTTAAGGGTAATTTTCAGTCAATGCCAGATTTTGAAGAAACAAAAAATTTTCCAAGAGACTGTGAAAACCTTAAAACATTTCCTATATCTAATATTGGACCTTTTTTGTTTACTAGTTTAGAACCAGAATTTGATATTAAATCTGTTTTTGATGAAATCTCTAATCGATTATCATTCTTCAACTTTCATTCACTAGTAAAAAGAACTGATCTTTCTGTAGATCATTTAGTAAGTGCTAACTGGGCAATTTATTGTGAAAATTATCTTGATCCTTTTCATATACCTTTTGTTCACAAAGATTTAACAAGAGTTCTTGACATAGATAAATACGGTTTGGAAATATATGAAAACTATAATCTCCAAGTTGGGTATGCATCAGATGGTGAAGAATTCTTCAATTTACCTGAAGATCATCCTGATTATGGTAATAAAATTAGTGCATATTATTACTGGATTTATCCTAACATTATGCTTAATTTTTATCCCTGGGGATTATCTATAAATGTTATAACACCAATAGATATAAATAGAACTAAGGTTTCTTTTATACAATTTATGCTAGATGAAAGTAAATATGATTCTGGAGCGGGAGGATTAATTGATAAAGTTGAGAGGGAAGATGAATATGTTGTAGAACAAGTTAGCAAAGGATTAGAGTCAAGATATTATAATACAGGCAGATTCTCTCCAACAAAAGAGATAACAATTCATCATTTCCATAGACTTATTTCTGAATCTTTAAATAAATAAATTTAGAAAGTTTAGAACTCTAGATTAAATAATTGATGATAGAATCTTTTTGGAATGATCTCTAGAATTTTCAATGAACCATTTATTAGTTTTTAACCCACCACAGATTACTCCTGCTAAATAAACTCCTTTAACATTCGTTTCCATAGTTTCTTCATTATATTCTGGAGTTTTATACTCATCAGTTTTGATATTTACTCCAAGTTTTTGAAGTATTTCATAATTAGGTTGATATCCCGTCATAGCTAATACAAAGTCATTTTCTATTTCATTTATTCCGCTGCGTGATTTTATAATAATTGACTTTTCTTTAATTTCTTTTATTTCAGATTCATAATGTGCTTTTATCTCACCACTTTCTATTCGATTAACTATATCAGGTCTAACCCAATATTTAATATTTTCACCTATCTCTTTTTCTCTGATAATCATTGTTACACTATTTGCACCTTTTCTATAAGTATCAAGTGCAACATCAACAGCTGAATTACCAGCTCCTACTATTGCAATGTTCATTTTAAAATAAGGATGAGATTCCCTGTAATAATGTAAAACCTTATTGAGTTCTTCCCCAGGAACATTTAATAGATATGGAATATCATAGAATCCAGTACAAATAATAATTCTCTTTGATTTAATAATTCTATTTTGAGTATTTAATTCAAAATGTGAAGCTTTATTTTTTATATCTAATACTTCATTGTACAAGTCAAGTTTTAGACTCCATGAGTCACAAACTCTTCTATAATATTCTAATGCTTCTGTTCTTGTAGGCTTAACATTATGAGAGATAAATGGAATATTTCCAATTTCAAGTTTATCTGAAGTAGAAAAAAAAGTTGTATTGACAGGATAATTATAAATGGAATTAACAAGCATCCCCTTATCAATTATTAAATAATCTAAATTATTTTTTGTTGCTTCTATTCCACAAGCAAGACCAATTGGTCCAGCACCAATAATTATTAAGTCTTTCATAATATAAGTATGGACAAATTTATTTAATTTTGCTTACTAATTTTAATTTCTATAATTGAATAATTTAGTAATAATTGGGCATCCAGATAAAAATTCTTTTTGCCACAATGGAATCTTTAAAACTATTTTAAAGATTCTTAGTGACCATCCAAACCAAAAACTTCAGACTGTTGATTTATATGAAGATAAACTTCATAGAGATAAAAAAGAATTAATTGAAAAATACAAGGATCTGGTAACTTGGTCAGATAGAATCTACTTTATTTCTCCAGTATGGTGGTTTAGGCTTACCCCAAAGATGGAAACATTTTTTGATGAAGTATTCACACCTGGTTTTGCATATGAGTTTGTAAATATTACTAAAACATATGCTTACCCTAGATCTTTTCTTAAGAAGAAAAAAATAAGATGTTACCTTACGCATGGCGCTCCCTCTCTTCCAGTGAAGACAATATATCTAAATTCAGTTAAACTAAGACTTGTGCTTGGAGTATTTACTTTTGTTTTTGGGTGGGGTGGTAATTGGAGTAATACTAAACAATTTTGGTCAGTTCCATTTGTTTCGGAAAAGAAAAGACAGAAATATCTTAAAGTAGTTGAAAAAGATTTAAGAAGAGATTGTAAAAAATAATTAAACTTAAGTAGATTTTTTTTCTAATTAATTAATTTAAATTCTTTGAACTTTTCAATCAAAAAGTCTGAATATCTTATAAACCCTAAATCTGTAAAGTGAACTCCATCAACAGTTCCTTCAAAATCGGTTCCAAGAGCATTTTGACTCTCTAGGTATATGATATTATTGTATCCATTTTTAATCATTTTATCATATTGAGCTTTTAATGCATTATTCATTTCAATAGTTCCCCTTATTGCATTTTTATCCAACGTGGTAAGTGGGGATGTAAATAAATCAACTAAAATTATAGGTGTATCAGGATCCTTACTCCTAATAGTATCAACTAAGGGGATTGTATTACTCGAAACAAGATCAGGAGGATACATGTTAGGCATACATTCTATTACATAAAAAATTGGATTTGAATTGGATATTAACTGAGCTATTGGTTGCTCCATTCTTCCATTGCCACTAAATCCAAAATTAATGACATCTCGATCAAGCTTTCTTGATATTATATTGGTGTGAGCCATTCCTGGTCTTGACGCACATGCGCCTTGAGTAATACTTGTTCCATAAAAAATTATTGGTTTCTTTTCATTCCTCTCAGGTTTCTTTACATAACTTAAACTATCCACTCCAATTTCAATATTAATTATACCATCATATAGAGGAAGGAATAGCTTATATTCTCTTAATTCATTATCCATATTTTCAACAAGTTTATATTCATTTTTAAAACCTACAGGCCTACCAGTATTTATATATTGCCATTTGTCATTATTTTTAAAATATAAATCAACTCCTTTAATTCCAGTGTCTGGCATATGATCCATGCTGAAATTATTGAGTACTTCCCATTTTGCAGTTATTATAGATGAGTTGGATAGGAACCTGATTGATAATCCAGATGAATGTTTTGATAAATCCCAAACAGGTTCTCTTACAATTTCTTTGTATAAAGCAGGTAATCTATCATATCTATTTTCTTTTAAAGAATCATGGATAAAAGTGCCTTCTAAAAGGAATGATTCTTCTCCATAGTACTTAATATTATTAAAGTCACATGAGAATAAAATATTATTACAAGTACTTTCTTGACATCCAACAAGATATAGTAATGATAAACAAAGAAATAGTCTTTTCACTTTCTAGTTTTTTAACTTTAATTTATAAAGTTTATCATCTGATCAGCAATCAATTTATTCCCCTTATCATTCAAATGAACACCATCATATGTCAATATCCCAGAAGGTTTATTGCTTGGATTATTTTCAGAAATGTAACTCATAAATATTTTTCTTAAGTCAATTAAACCAGTATTATATTCAGAAGATAGCTTTCTAACAATATCAGAAAAAGCATCAAGATCATTATTTATGCTTTCCATTGCTTTAGCATCTCTATATAGTTCAACATATTGATTAGCTAAAGTAAAATCTCCATAATTTTCACCTATAACAGTTGGAGTACATAAAACAACCTTTGATCCATTTTTTTGAATTTCGGATATTATTTGCCTTAAACCATTTTCATATAGATCTATGTCTGACCCTGTGCCAAAATCATATTTATGCCAAACATCATTTATTCCAATGTAAATAAATACAATATCAGGATCTAAATCTATTACATCTTTTTTATATCGAGTAAGAAGATCTGAAACTTTATCTCCGCCAATTCCTTTACCAATTAGCTTTGTTTTTTCTGTAACACTATCAGCTAAAAATGTTATAAACCCTGTATGCTTTGGATAAATTAATTCGCCATTATATTTAATTGCAACCTCCTTATCATAAACTCCAGCCTCCGTAATTGAATCACCTAAAAAAATAATTTTTAATTCATCTTCATTCACATTATTACAACCAATAATTAACGAAAATATCAGAAAATAAAAATATCTCATAACTAAAGTTCTCTAATTTTAATATTTCTGAACCTAACATTCCATCCATGATCTTGAAGACCAATTTTACCTGTTTTAAACTTCCCGAAAAAAGGAGCGTATGTATAATAAGGATGATCAGGAACTAAATTTTCATAATATTTATCGGGACTAAATTTTGATCTCGAAACCATTTCATCCCACTCAGGCCCATATAGTGGAAATGAGTATACAAAATCTCCGTTAAATGTTATTGATCCCTCATTTTTATTATGATCAACTTTAAGAAGTAGGTGATTCCATTCACCATGAGGATTAAATTTAATTTTTCCAATAGGCTTCATGTCATATAAAGCTGGAGCTTGATGGTATAAAGTATTAGGACAACAAAAATTATCGTTATCTAGTACTTGAATTTCAGGTCCAGTTTTCCAAGCTGCGTTAACTTCAGGTATCTCTACTACTTTAAAGAAAATTCCACTATTTCCTCCCTTAGGAACTTTCCATTCTATAGATAGTTCAAAGTTGGTAAAAGATTTATCAGTTACAATGTCATTTCCATAGCTTTGATTATCATTTTTAGATTTTAATACTAGTTCTTCGTTTTCAACATACCAGGCATCACTCATTTCATTACTGTTATATTTATGCCATCCATCCAATGTTTTGCCATCAAAAAGATATGTCCATTCAGTTTGCTGAGAAAAAGCAAAAGAACCAAGCATTAATAATAAAAAAATACTTTTTGTTTTCATTCTGTCCATTTAATAAAATTTATACAAGTAGTTAATCTAATTTAATGATTGGTATATTAAAGCTCTAATTTTTTCATGATATTTTAAATCATAATTCTCATCTCTTAACTGA
>JAFMFH010000038.1 GCA_017856235.1 Flavobacteriaceae bacterium
TAATTTAGTGGAAGATTTTCTTTTACTCGATACGCATTTAATGGTTCAATAACAATAGCAGGCTGTTCAATGTCCAATAAACTATTGTAGAATCCTGCAGCCTTTGTCATATTTCTTGGAGTAAGAATAAAAACACCTCTTAAGAAGTTTATCATACCACCTAAAGGTGATCCTGAATGCCATATTCCTTCAAGTCTATGACCACGAGTTCTAACAATTAATGGAGCTTTCTGTTTACCTAATGTTCTATAACTAAATGTAGATAAATCATCACTAAGAATTTGGAGAGCATATAATATATAATCAAGATATTGAATCTCTGCAATTGGTCTTAAACCTCTAAGGGACATTCCTATCCCTTGACCAATAATAGTAGACTCCCTAATACTTGTGTCAAATACCCTATTTTCACCATATTTTTTTTGTAGACCCTCTAGGCCCTGATTTACATCTCCAATCTTTCCTACATCTTCTCCAAAAATGTATACTTTAGAGTTGAACTCTAATATTTTATCAAAATTATCTCTCAGAATTATCCTACCGTCAACTTTATTGGATGTATCTGAATATTCAACTTTTGTATAATCTATATTCTTTAAATCTGAAATTTCAATTGAATATAAATCTGATGAATATTTATTCTCTAAAATATTTAAATATTTATCTCTCCATTTAATAAGCTTTTCTCTATCCTGAGATTCTCCTGAAGGTAGTTTATGTAATAATCTTCTACAAACCCTTATCATATCTGAGAAGTTTGAGTCTTCGATATTAACTATTAATGAATTTATTTCATCATCTAATGGGTTTACTAAAGATTTAATTTTTTCTAATAAATCAATTTTTGCTTCCTTAATAGGTCTTTGATATAACTCCCATGCTAACTTCCTTTCTTCTGTTACATAATTCTTAATTTCATTCTTAATACTTTCAACTTTCTTTTTTGTTGAGATTTTATTTTTAATAATCCATTCTTCAAATTTTCTATTACAATCATAATCTTCTTCCCATTTCAGTCTTTCTTCTGACTTATATCTTTCATGTGATCCTGAGCTTGAATGACCGAGAGGTTGAGTAAGTTCTGTAACGTGAATAAGAACAGGTATATGATGTTCTCTAGCAATTTTTTCTGCATGAGAATATGTTTTTATTAATGACTGATAGTCCCACCCTTTAACTTCTAATATTTCTATACCAGCAGATTCTTTATTAATCTGAAATCCTGATAGAGCCTTGGAAATACTTTCTTTTGTAGTATGATCTTTATTATGGACAGAAATACCATAGTCATCATCCCACACACTAATAACTGCAGGAATTTGAAGAACTCCACATGCATTGACTGCTTCAAAAAATATTCCTTGACTTGTACTAGCATTTCCAATAGTTCCCCATACAATTTCGTTACCATTTTTTGAAAATTTTTCAGAGTCTTCAACATTATTGTTTCTATAAATTTTAGAAGCTAATCCAAGACCAACTAATCTTGACATTTGACTTGCAGTAGGGGAAACATCTGAAATGTGATTTTTTTGAGATGTTTGATTTATCCACTCTTTATTTTCATCTATAAGATCTGTAAGAAAGTGTCCAACCATTTGTCGACCACCTGCCATCCTCTCATAAATTTGATCAGCATGGCCATATATTGCTGAAAAAAATTCTCTAGCAGAAAGTAAATCCTGTGATAATAAAATTGTTAAATCCCTGTAATATCCTGACCTAAAATCCCCATTTTTAAAAAAATGACTCATTACAACTTGAGGCAATTCTTTTCCATCACCAAAAATTCCAAATTTACCTCTTCCAAGTAATACTTCACGTCTTCCTAGTATACTTATTTCTCTACTTAGGCAGATTGTTCTGTAGTCATTTAAAACTTTTTCCTTAAACTTTTTAAAGCTAATCTCTTCTTTTATGGAATTAGATATATTCATTGAGTCAGCAAATTTACAAATAATAAAAACAACTAATTTATAGCCACCTTCTAGAAAATAGTTTACCCAATGATTCCAAGTTGTACGTGACTATAAATCTTATTTTTTTACTGTAACTTTTTTGAGATAATTCAAAACCATTGTTAGAGCTTACTGGAAAGTAAAGTTCAAAGAAATCAGGAAGTAAATTTAATCTTATTCCTGTTCCATAGAAGTATCTTGATTTCTTGTCCTTGTCTTTCAGAATTCCTAAATCTAAGTATGATTCAAACCATTTCCAGATTCCAAAATTTAAGTTTGTTGAAACTATAAAGTTATTTGTAGATGGATTTTCAAAAAAAGATTTAAATCCACCTCCTGCCATAATAAATTGTTGACTAAACAAACCTTCTTCTTCAGATCTTCCAATATAGTTTCCATTAAATAAATAATCTCCAGATCTACTTAAATTATAATTAAAGTATGTGTTATCTCTATTCTTATTCCATAAAAATTTTCCAAAATAAAATCTCGCCTGGAACTGTCTATTACTATCTAACAATTTTCTATAATCAAAAACAAAGTTAACTTTTCCGAAATTACTAGAAAGTTGAGTATTTAAAGATGTTTTTAGATATTTTATGATGTTTATGTCAGAGTAACTATGACTAAGATTATAAATACTATAATCATTTAAAAATTTATCAGAATCATTAGATTCTTTTTTTATAGTATAGTTTGAAAACGAAAAAGTTCTTAGAATATTCGATCTTAAATTTTTATTATCTCTAAAATTTAATGTGATAGATGGAAAAAAAACATGATACCTCAAATTTTCATCGTAATGATTTGTTGTATACTGAATGTTGTAAATAGTAGAATAATTCTTACCAATTTCGTTATTAACTAGATATTTTAAATTAACTCCTCCAACTAAATTTTCCGCATTAGATGCATATTGACTAAAAATTTCAAATGTAAATGGTTTATTCTTCAATCCTTTATTTAAAATATTTATACCAGGAGATATACCATCATATAAATTATATGTTACTTCAGGTCGTATATAAATGTTTCTTTTTTTTGGATCATCTATATCACCTATTAATCTTAGTCTAATTGGTTTTTGAGAATTTGGTTTATATATCCAATTATTATTTTGATTTAGTTCAGGAATTTTAACATTAGGATTTATAGCAACATAGTCATAATCTAATTTAGGAAGTTCTATTTCCTTAAAAAGATTAAACTTTTCAGAGTAAATTATAGAATCATTTTTTATAAGTCCAACAGAATAGGGGATTTTTAAATTATTTTTTTCTGATATTCTAAATAAGTCTTTATTAGTTTTCTTTATAGACAGATCAATAGATTGTCTTTTACCAATATAATCTTTAAGAAACCATTCTAAGTTATACTCATGGTTTTGACTAAATATTTGATATAGCTCTTTATCAGATTTTACATTTATAATATTTCGAATAAGTAATTTAAATTGATCCTCTCCCAATAAACTTTCAAGATAAATTAGTCCAACACCCGAATGATAAGGTGATGCAATTTCTTCGTTGATTCTTGTTAATTTATCACTTGACTGAAAATCTGCTTGATGAATATTTAGTCTTTGAACATACTCTGAGTAGTTTAAAAAATGATCTGAAAAATTCAGTTTTGAAATTTCGTAATTTTTTATAAATCTATTTCCAGAAAAATAACCAATAAATTTTGCTTTTGGATAAAATTCTTTAATGTACTTGTCAATAAGAAATATTTCTAATCCCTTGTATATCCAATGAAAATCTCTTCTATTTAATTCAGTAATGCTATTTAAGTAATTTAGAGTAAATGACTTTAAAAAAATTATTTCTTCTAAAAAATTTTGAGGAAAGGGACTTAAAAACTTAGGTAGTTGATTTAATCCATAAAATGGACTTAATTCATAATCACTTTTAGTTGCTAGAATTTTACTTTTATTTGTGAAAAGAAAATAATCATTAATAAATTTAGAAATTCTATTGTAAACATATTGGCTTTCTGAAATTGAAGAAAACTTAAATATATCCGTTTCAGTTATGATACCGTTATTCTCAAATGTCAATAACATATCATCTTTTAAAATATTAATTTTTATTTCCCTTTTATTTATACCAGTTAATCTTATTAATTTTTGATTTCCAACCAAATCTTCAGATAACTTATCAAGATTTGAAAATAATTTATAATCGTCCCTAATTTTAAAAATTATCGAATAATCAGAAAAGTTAACAGACTGATCATCAAGATTTAGATTACTTTGTTTTGCCCATTTTGTTTGATTTAAACTTGAAATAATAATAATCCAATTTTTTAAATAAAAATTACTATTATCATAACCGTATCCTGTAAATTTTGAATCAGGTAGTCTAATTGAATAATCAATGTAAATCTCAACAGATTTATTAGGTTCTAATGGTTTTGATAGTTTTATTTCAATGATATCATTATCCTTTGTTCTCTGCCATTCTTTTATATGTTCTGATTCTATTTTATTAATTGAAGTAAAGCCTTTTTGTTTTTTCTTTGAGAAAGTGAATGATCTAGAGTATTCATCAGAAAGTCTTTTTGCAAGTTTGGTTGTGTTGTCACTATACGAATTTGACCAGTCTTCAAGAAATAATTGATCTAAACTGAATTTTGAACTATTCTTAAATTTGATTTTTTGCTTAACTATTAAAGTTTGATCTTCTGGATATAACTCTGCGTCTATCTCATATAAAGTATTGTTTTGCCCATTAATTATTGTGGCAAAAAATAAAAAATAAAAAACAATAAAATATTTTTTCATTATTTCATTTCTTTATAAAGATATTTACCAGTGTAACCTTTATCATTCTTTATTATTTCCATTGGACTACCAGCATCAACAAGATTACCTCCTTTTTTTCCACCTTCAGGACCAATGTCTATAATATGATCTACTTGTTTAACAACATCGAGATTATGTTCAATAATAATTATTGTATTTCCTTTATCAACTAATTGATTAAGAACGTTTAACAAAACCCTTATATCTTCAAAATGAAGTCCAGTAGTTGGTTCGTCAAGAATATACAATGTATTTCCTGTATCTTTTTTTGACAACTCACTAGCTAATTTAATTCTTTGAGATTCACCTCCAGATAAAGTTGTTGAAGACTGTCCAAGAGTTATATATCCAAGACCGACATTATCAATGGATTTAAGAATATTGTAAATTTTAGGAATAGATGAAAAAAAATCTAAAGATTTTGAAATACTCATATTAAGTATATCTGAAATTGACTTACCCTTATATCTAACTTCAAGAGTTTCTCTATTAAACCTTTTTCCATTACAATCCTCACACTCTACAAAAACATCAGGAAGAAAATTCATCTCAATTAATTTCATTCCTCCTCCTTTACAGTTTTCACATCTACCTCCAGAAACATTGAAGCTAAATCTACCAGGTTTGTAACCTCTGGTTTTTGCTTCAATAGTTTCTGAAAAAATTTTTCTTATTTCACTGTAAACTCCAGTGTATGTTGCAGGATTGCTTCGAGGTGTTCTACCTATTTGCTGCTGATTAACCTCAACAACTTTATCTATATTATCAAGCCCATCAATTTTTTTAAATTTTAATGGTGACTTTAGCGAATTATATATCTTTGAATTAATAATCGGGTATAAAGTTTCATTAACTAAGGTTGATTTTCCACTTCCAGATACTCCTGTTACTGCAATCATTTTTCCGAGAGGAAATTCAACATCTATATTTTTTAAGTTATTGCCTTCACACCCATAAATTTTTATAGATTTACCATTTCCTTCTCTAATTTTCTTTGGTACTTCTATCTTTTTAATTTCATTTATATAATCTGCAGTAATTGTTTTTGCTTTTTTAATTTTTTCGGGTGAACCCTCGTATATTATTTTACCTCCATTTATACCTGCATTTGGCCCTAAATCAATTATATGATCAGAACTTAAAATCATTTCTTTATCATGCTCTACTACTATTACTGAGTTTCCAGAATCTCTTAATTTTTTTAATGAATCAATCAGTTTTATATTATCTTTTTGATGAAGTCCTATACTAGGCTCATCTAATATGTACAAAACTCCTACAAGTTGTGATCCAACTTGAGTTGCTAGTCTTACTCTTTGAGCTTCCCCTCCAGATAAAGATTTTGTAGATCTTGATAAAGTTAAATACTCTAATCCTACATCAAGCAAAAACTGTATTCTTATTGAAATCTCTTTAATGATTTCCTCTGATATCTTTAGATCTTTTTTTGATAATTTATTATTTAAGTCTTTAAACCAATCCTTAAGCTCCAAAAGGTCCATTTCTGTTAGTTCAAAAATATTTTTTTCATCTATTTTAAATGACCTAGATTCAATTTTCAATCTGCTTCCATCACATGTGCTGCATTTATTGACATCTACAAATTGCATAGCCCATCTTCTTAAAGTTTTTGATTCATTATTATTAATTTGCTCTTTAATAAAAGACTCAATACCCATATAATCAATATTATATTCTCTTTTTACTCCAAGCTCTTTAGAATTAATTACAAAACTTTCCTTCCCTCCGTTAAGTATAAAATTCAATCCCTCCTCAGGTATTTTATTTATAGGGTCACTTAATGAAAAATTATAATACTTTGCTATTAACTCAATCTGTCTATATATCCATGAATTATCTTTTTTCCCTATTGGTAAAATTCCTCCATTATTAATTGATATTGAGTCATCAGGGATAAGTTTATTAAAATTTATATTAAATTCTGTTCCAAGCCCATTACAATCTTCACACATCCCTTTAGGAGAATTAAAAGAAAATGTGTTTGGCTCCGGTTTTGGATAGGATATCCCACTTTCGGGACACATTAAGTTTCTGCTAAAATATTCTGGTTTACCTGAATCAGAGTCCAATATGAAAATTGTGTCGTTACCATATTTCATAGCTATTTTAATTGACTCCGATAAAATCCTTTTTGATTCAAAATCATCTTTAACAGATAAATTATCTACAACTAAACTAATATCATGAGTTTTATATCTGTCTAGTTTCATTCCTCTTTTTATGTCAATAATATCACCATCAACAATAACTTTTGAAAAGCCTTGTTTGATAAAGTTTTCAAATAAATCTCTGTAATGACCTTTTCTCGATCTAATTATTGGTGATAGAATAATTATTCTTTGATTTAGATACTTATCACAAATTAGTTTGATTATTTCCTCATCGGTATTTTTCACCATTTTTAAATTGGACTTATAACTATAAGCAACTCCAATCCTTGCAAACAATAATCTAATGAAGTCATAAATATCAGTAACAGTTCCAACTGTTGATCTTGGATTTTTACTTGTTGTCTTTTGCTCAATTGCAATAACTGGTGAAAGACCTTCAATTTTTTCAACATCAGGTCTTTCATAATTTCCGACAAATTGTCTAATATATGCTGAGAAAGTTTCCATATATCTCCTCTGACCTTCAGCATGAATTGTATCAAAAGCTAATGAAGATTTTCCACTTCCAGATAATCCCGTAATAACAACAAGCTTTTCCCTAGGAATCTCTAAATCAAGATTCTTTAGATTATGAACTTTTGCACCTTCAATTTGAATTGTGTTGCTCAATTTATAATATTTATTTATTCTATTGCTGAAGAATAATGTTCTCTTCTCAAATCAGGTCCTCCAAATACTTTTCCATTATCGTCAATTAAAATAGCATCTACAGCCCCAATGTCAGATCTTTTATATACTCCAAGAGTATCTCCCTCGATAGGAAGTTTTACAATTAAATAATTTTTTTGACTTAAAATTGAATTCAGATCATTACTGTATGCCTCATCCTCCATTACAATTAAATCTGGATACCATTGATGGTGAAAGCGGGGAGAAGAGACAGCATCATTCACATTCATGTTGTATTCAAGAACATTCAATATTGTCTGAAACACAGATGTTATTATACTTGGTCCACCTGGAGAGCCTAATATTAAATGTGGTTTATTGTTTTTTAGTACAATAGTAGGAGTCATTGCACTAAGCATTCTTTTTTTTGGTTGAATTGAGTTTGCTTCGCTACCAATTACTCCAAAAAAGTTAGGATATCCAGGTTTTGAGCTAAAGTCATCCATTTCATTATTTAAAAAGAAACCGGAATTTTCAACAAACACTTTAGACCCAAAACTATTATTAAGTGTGGTTGTCACGGATACTGCATTGCCTTCTTTATCTAAAATAGAGAAATGAGTTGTCTCATAACTTTCATTAAAAATAATTTTACCAGGTTTAATTTCTGAAGATGGTGTTGCTTTATCCCAAGAAAAAGTACTCATTCTATCCTTAATATATTTCTCATCCATAAATTCATAAACAGGTAGGTCCATGAAATCTGGATCACCCATTAAATCACTCCTATCTGCAAATGCTCTTCTTTCAATCTCAGTAAGTAGTTGAACATATTCAGGTGAGTTATGTTCAATTTTAGATAGGTCAAAGTTTTCAATAGCCTTCATCATTTGACCTAAAATAACTCCACCACTAGAAGGAAATGACATTGAAATAATATCATAGTCTTTATATTTAAATCTTACGGGATCTCTCCATACAGATTTATATTCACTAAGATCTTCCATAGTCATAATTCCACCACTCTCTGAAATTGTTTTAATCATATCTTCAGCAACCTTACCCTTATAAAAACCATCAGCACCTTTATTCATTATTTCTATTAAAGTATTAGCATACATCTCATTAGTAATCGTATCACCTGATTTATATTTTTTAGAATAGATCGAATTACTTCCATTTAGCTTTATAAAATCATCTCTTTTTTCATTTAACTCATCTTCCAGGTATTTAGTGACTAAATAACCATTATTTGCTAGATCGATTGAAGGCTGAAATAATTCTTCAATTGGTAGTGTTCCAAA
>JAFMFH010000039.1 GCA_017856235.1 Flavobacteriaceae bacterium
CGGGATGACAGGATTTGAACCTGCGACCCCACGCACCCCATGCGTGTGCGCTACCGAGCTGCGCCACATCCCGAAATAAAAGTATTAATAAAAAAAACCAATTAAATGATAACAATTAATTGGTTAATAAAGTCGGGGTGGCAGGATTCGAACCTGCGACCTCCGCGTCCCAAACGCGGCGCGATAACCGGGCTACGCTACACCCCGTAAACAAGCTGCAAATATAAGCTTAAAATATTTCTAGCCAAACAATTTTTTAATGTAAACTAAACTGAGACTGGAGATACAATTTTAATGTCGTTATACTTTATCTGACCTCTAATAACTGATGAAATAGTTCCAATGAGAGCATTAATAACGGGAAGTTTAAGTTGACTTTTTGAATAAATCATACTTATTTCTCTAGCAGGTGCAGGTTCATCAAATGGAATGATATTTTGAATATTTTTTGAAGATAAATTATTTGAGTGTAAATATGGAATCACGGTCATCCAAGGACCATGATTAGACAAGTTAATTAAAGTTTCAAAGCTTCCACTTTTTAATTCATACTGTTTGTTTAGATCATCTAAACTACAAAGATTTAATACTTGATTTCTAAAGCAGTGACCATCTTCAAGTATTAATAAATCACTATTTGATAAATCCTCAAGCTTAAGAGATTTATTACCTGAAAGGAAATGATGTTCAGGGACATATGCAACAAACGGTTCGTAATAAAGTGGGCTTTCAATAATTTTTGAATCATTGAGAGGGGTAGCAGCTATAGCGCAATCAAGAGTGTTATCTTCAAGCTTCTTAATTATAGTATCAGTATTGTACTCTTCTATTTTTAGCTCTACATTTTTATGTTTTTTGATAAAAATATTCAGAAACAATGGAAGAAGGGTAGAGCTGACGGTTGGTATTATACCAACTTTTAAAGTTCCACCGATAATGCCCTTTTCCTCAGATATAACGTCATTCATTCTTGAGGACTCGTCTACTATTTTTCTCGCCTGAATTAATACTTTCTTTCCAATCTCAGTTAACTTAAGAGGTTTAGTTGATCTATTAAAAATAGTTACCCCTAATTCTTCCTCAAGTTTTTGTACTTGCATGCTAAGTGTAGGTTGAGTAACGAAACATTTTTCAGAAGCAGTTGTAAAATTTCCGTATTCAGCAACAGCTAATGTATACTTTAATTGAGTTATTGTCATTATAAATTTTACTTATTAATCATTAAAACTAAATAAAATAAAATTATCAATTTTAAAAAAAATGTTAAATAAGAATATCGTTAATGTTTTTATATTTGAATACTAATTTTTTTTGTTTGAAAAAAAATATTTTTGGCCAAACTATTCTGATTAAGAGATTGATTATTGCATTTGTTGGCTTTCTTACTCACAGAACCTTTCGAAGCCAAAGATTTCAAATTATTGGTTCCAAATTTCTTAATAATATACCTGAAAAAAATGTCTTATTTGTAAGTAATCATCAAACTTACTTTTATGATGTTATTGCTATGTTACATGTGTTAAACTCATCAGCAAAGGGAAGAATTGATTCTGTTAAAAAACCAAAGTATCTGGTAAATCCAAAAACTAATCTTTATTACATAGCTTCACTTGAGACTATGAAGAAATCCTTAATAACAAAACTTTTAGCATATGCAGGAGCTGTTTTAGTTCAAAGAAGTTGGAGAGAATCAGGTGAAAATATTAATAGGGAAATTAGATCTGAGGATCCAAATAAAATTAGACTAGCATTAAATGACGGTTGGGTAATTACTTTTCCAAGAGGAACAACCGATAACACAAAACCTGTAAGAAGAGGTACTGCTCATATAATTAAAGACAATAACCCTATTATAATTCCTTTAAAAATTTCAGGGTTTAATGAAGTTTTTGAAAGAACTGGTTTAAAAATAATTAATAGAAAGAAACCTTTTTCGATTGAAATACTTGAACCCCTTTCAAATGATATCTATTCTAAATCTATAGATGATATTACTTTAGAGTTAGAAAAAATTATAAACTAACTTCAGGAATTTTAATCTCCATACATCCTATTCTCATACCTGATGCTCCAGAAGGTTGAGAAACATAGTCATCTGCTCCATTATGTATAATTACAGCTTTATTTAAAATATCATTTTCTTCATCACAACCTAAGCACCATAAATCAGTTTTAAATTTTAACATTCCGTGACCTATGCTATCAACTTCAAAGTTACCTATATCACCAAGATGAAATCCATTTGAATCACCCCATTTACTATGTTTAGTATCATATGGATTCCAATGACCTCCTGTAATTAGTCCATCTTCAGATGAGCAATCACCAAATTCATGAATATGGATTGCCTTTGTGCCAGGTTCTAAACCAAATAAGTGGGCTTCAAGAGAAACAGAATCGTTTTCTTGGGTAAATGAAATAGTTCCTGAAATTGATGAGTTATTAACAGGCTTAATAGCTTTCTTTATAATAATGTTATTATTTTCAGTATTACATGAAACTAATGATATTAATAATGAAAAGATGATTAATTTAGTTTTAAAATTTTCCATAAAGCAAATTTAAATATAAAATGTTTAAAAAAAATTTAATTAAAGTTTATGTGCTATTATGGTTTATTACTGGCTGTAAAATTTCATATAAAACATATGATTTTGAAGATACTCCAAATATAAAAGCCCCTGATTATAGTAAGATTAATTCTTGGGCTGTTCTTCCAAATAATCTTCCAGATGAAATTGCTTATCTAAACAAAACAAAAGATAAAAAGAATGCAGATGTTTTTTTTATTTATCCGACTCTTATAGATGGTAAAAATCAAAAAGAATGGAATTCAAATATTTGGGATAGTGATATAAGATATGATGTAATTAATAGGCCTGTGAAATATCAAGCTTCTGCATGGATAGATGCCGCAAATCTGTACGTCCCATTTTACAGACAAGCACATATTAGAGTTTTTAATGAAAAATATAAGGAAGATGGACTTAAGGCGCTAGATTTAGCATATGAAGATATAAGAAATGCATTTATATATTATTTAAATAATTTTAATGAGAATAAGCCATTTATTATCGCTTCTCACAGTCAAGGAACAGTTCATGCAAAAAGGTTGATTTCAGAATTTATTGATGGAAAAGAACTTCAAAAAAAGCTTATCGCGGCTTATCTTGTAGGGATTAAAGTAAAGAAAAATGAATTTAAAAATATAAAACCTATGAATAGTCCTGATGAAATAGGGGGCTTTGTCTCATGGAATTCATACAAATTCAATAAATACCCAAAAAAGGATTCTTATGAGGACTGGTTTAGAGGAGGTGTTACATCTAATCCAATTACCTGGGATGATTCAAAGGAGGCTGGAAAAAAACTTCATAAAGGACTACTTTATCGAAACATGAAAATTTTCCCTAATAACATAAATATTAAACTAATAGATGGAATCGTTTGGACATCTTTGCCTAATGTTCCTGGTAAACTTTTTTTAAAACCTGTTAGAAGCTACCACTTTGCTGATATTAATTTATTCTGGCTTGATATAAGTGAAAATGCAAAACTTAGAGTTAAGCAATGGTTTTTAAAAAATAAGTATTAAATTTCTGTTATTAAATTTTTAAAAAAAAAATCATGTCCTCAACAAATAAATCTAGAAGAAAATTCTTAAAAAATTCAGCATTAGCCTCGTCATTATTTATAGTCCCAAGACATGTACTTGGTGGTCAAGGTTATACCTCACCAAGTGATAAGTTAAATCTTGCAGGAATAGGCCTTCATGGAAAAGGACAATCAGATATACTCCACTCAAGTGTAGGAGGTAGAGAAAATGTTGTTGCTTTATGTGATGTGCATCAAGGAGCATATGGTGTTCAACAAGCTGCTAAAAACTTTCCAAATTCTAAATTTTATACAGACTTTAGAGAAATGCTTGATAAAGAAGATCTAGATGGTGTAACAATCTCTACTCCTGATCATACACATGCTAATATTTCAAAGGTTGCTATGGAAAAAGGTATACATGTATATGTTCAAAAACCTTTAACTCACAATGTAAAGGAAGCAAGAATGTTAACTGAACTAGCCAGAAAACATAAGATTGTAACTCAAATGGGTAATCAAGGTGCTTCAAATCCAGAACAAAAAATGATACAAAAATGGATTAAAGATGGAAGAATAGGAAAAGTTGATACAGTTTACACATGGACTAATAGACCTGTTTGGGCCCAAGGCTCTCCAATGCCAAAACCTGATCCTTCTCAAAAACCTGAAGGAATGGATTGGGACTTATGGATTGGACCTGCTAAAAATAATGGATATACACCAGGACTTCACGCTTTTAGCTGGAGAGGTTATTGGGATTATGGAACAGGTTCACTAGGTGATATGGGTTGTCACATTATGGATGTTCCAATTAAAGCTTTGGGTATTTTTGAGCCTTACAGTATAGAAGCAAGTATTCCAAGAGCACCGTATGTTGCAGATTTTACTCCAGCTCCAATTTATGAGGAGTCTTGTCCTCCAAGTTCTTATGTAACTTACAAGTTTAGAGCTTCTGAATTAAATGATTCAGAAGTAAAAATGATCTGGATGGATGGAGGGATTCGTCCTTCACACCCAGAATTAATTACAGATAAAGATGATATTGGTGATAATGGAGTATTAATGATTGGAGAAAATGGCCTAATTTGGAGTGATAACTATGGAATTAATGCAAGATTATATATTAAAGGACAAGATGGTGCTGTAGAAAAAGGAAAAATATCTGAGATCAATTCTGTAGAGTTTGGTCACCAAAAATATTGGGTTGATGCAATAAGAGCTGGTTATGGAAGTGAAGAACATAAGAATCTTACCTCAAATTTTGACTTTGCTGGTCCTCTTTCTGAAATTGTCCTTCTTGGTAACACCGCTATTAGGAGTAGTTATCTAAAAAGATCTCCTAGAAGTAATACCTTTATTGGAAGAAAGCAGCTTATGTACGATAGTAACAAGATGGAAATCACTAATCTTGATGAAGCAAATCAGTTTTTAACCAGAAATTACAGAGAAGGTTGGAGTTTAAATATTTAAAGATCTTTATTTACTGATATTCTTACTCTTCTATTCTTTTTTCTTTCACTAAGAGGAATATTGGCATAGTTAGGGTTTTCTTCGCCAAAAAACCTTTTATTTAATCTGATATTTTGAATACCATCTGATATCAATGACTCTTTTACACTGTTAGATCTTTTTTCAGAAAGTAACATGTTATAGTCTGACTCACCCTCATATGAAGCATGACCATCAATGTTTAGATTAATATGTTTATACTTTTTAAGTAATTCACTAAGATTAAATAGGTTCATTTTTTGTTCTGAATTAAGATTGTAACTGTCAAAATCAAAAAAGATTTCACCATAGTTATTTAAATAAGATGATAATGACTCTGGAAGAATTGGACATCCATATAGCTCACTTGAACCAGGCTCGTTAGGACATCTGTCAAGTGTATTAGGAACCCCATCATTATCAAGATCAGGCAATTTACACCCTGCATTGGATTTTGGTCCAAACTCATTAGGACAATTATCTATATCATCTTTTAGTCCGTCTCCATCACTATCAGGACATGGTGAGCCATTCAACCCAGAACTATCAGGACATGGATCGTTAGGATCAGATACTCCGTCTCCATCACTATCAGGACATCCACCCATAGATAAAGAGCCAGTAAAATTTGGGCATTGATCATCTTCATCTTTTATTCCATCTCCATCACTATCAGGACACCCATTCAATTCAATTAATCCAGGAAGATCAGGACAGTGATCTTTTTTATCTGGTATTCCATCTCCATCGGAATCACCTTTACCAAAATTAAATTTAATACCAACAACATGTTGAAGGTTGCTGTAAGCATTTTTTTCATTCAAAGATTTATAACTTACACCTGTATTTAACGCAATATTTTTTGAAAGTTGAAAATTAATACCTGCACCAAAAGATGGACCATAAGAGGTGTTTAGTGATCCAAATGAAATATCATTTTCACCATAATTGGAAAGACCATAACCTAAAAAAATATATGGATCAGCATAAGTTCCAAGTATTTTAGATTCAACAGGAATTGTATATTTAATTATTCCATCAATTGAATAAAAATAAAGGTCTTGATTCGATATTCTAACGTCATTTTCAGAATAGTTAATTCCAAGAGAAAAGTTATTAAAGATATATCTAGATATACTTAATGAAGGTAATTTATAGTTTGTACTTTCAGAACTTTCAGCATTTATAGAATTAAACCCAACACCAAATAGCCATGGATTTTCTTCGGTTTGACTATAAATAGATTGACAGAAGCATAGAATTAATCCTAAAGTAGCTATATGGTTTTTCATCTTCATTAAAATATGAAAAAATTTTGTTAATACATAAGTTTGAATTATAATTATGAAAATTTAAATTATGAGTAATAAAATTTCAGTTTTAGTTATTGGATGTGGAAATATGGGAGCCTCTCATGCTGCTGCATATCACAATCATAATGGTTTTGAAATATGTGGACTAGTTTCTAGAGGAAAAAGCAAAGAAGATTTAAATATATCTTTAGGCACTAATTATCCTCTATTTTCTGACTTTAAAAAAGCAATTTTAAACACTAAGCCTAATGCAGTGTGCATATCTACTTATCCAGATACTCATGAAGAAATCTCATTATTTGCTCTTGATAATAACTGTCATGTATTTTTAGAAAAACCAATTGCAGATAATCTTATTGGCTCTAGAAAAATTATTAAAAAAGCAGAGGAGAAAAATAAGAAGTTAGTTGTTGGTTATATATTAAGGCACCACCCTATATGGAAAGAGTTTATAAAAGAATCAAAAAAACTTGGTAAACCACTTGCTATGAGGATGAATTTAAATCAACAAAGTTCTGGAGATACTTGGAATGTTCACAAAAGTCTTCTTGAATCGTTAAGTCCTATTGTTGATTGTGGTGTTCACTATTTGGATGTCATGTGTCAAATAACAGAGTCAAAACCATTAAGTGTCTCAGCTATTGGTGTTAGATTATCTGATGAAATTCCAAATGATAATTATAACTATGGCCAATTACAAATTAGATTTGAAGACGGATCTGTAGGTTGGTATGAAGCTGGTTGGGGTCCAATGATTAGTGAGACAGCTTTCTTTATAAAAGATGTCATTGGTCCTAAAGGATCAGTTTCTATTGTATCTAATGATGATGTGTTTGAAAAAGATTCTGATAATTTAGAAAATCATACTAAAAATAATTGTTTAAAAATTCACAGCTCAGAATTAGATGAAAATCATAAGTTCATATCCCCTAATAAAAAGATTTTATATGATGAAGATCCATCCCACCAAGATTTATGTGACAATGAACAAGAGTTTTTTTATAATTCTATAATTAACGATGAGGACCTAAAATCCCACATGGAAGATGCATTTAAAAGTTTGCAGATCGCTCTTGCATGTGATGAAGCTGTAAAAACTTCAAATACTGTTCTCTTAGATTAAAATATCCTTTGGTTGATTTCCATTATAATAACAATAGCAAATATTAAAGCTAACGTTCCTATAAATATTCCTCCTACACCCATTATTTATTTTTTTTCAAATTTAATGTTTTTTAAATAACTACTTTTAATATATGTATTATTTTTTAAGTGTGTTATATTTATTTAACAAAAACAAATATATTCTTTAATTTTAAAAATTTTTGATACAAAAATTGAATATTAATTTTATTATATGATTTAAATATATTATATATATTTGTGTAATAATGTATAATTAATACATATTAATATAGCACTATGATTATTTCCTATTTTCAAACATCTGATAATTTAGAGGCTGAGAGTTTATCCAAAAGGGAAAATGTATATGTTGATTTATGTCCAAGTATAATACCATTTTCAAAGAGAGAGAAGGGCTCATTATTGTTTGCCTTAATCACTCAAAATCAAGTAACTAAAGTTATTGTTCCGTCTATATCTGTTCTTGGTAGAAATCAAATTGATGTCCTAAACTCAATTGATTTTTTAATTCAAAATGATGTTTCTTTAGTTTCCCTATCAGAAAGACTAGAGACTACGGATGATTATGGACGAATAAAACCTGACACTATATTATTTCTTAATTTATTTAGATCACTTGCAAATATGGAGTATCAAAACAGAGTTGAGTCACATCGTTTTGGTGTCAAGCAAGCCAAGGAATTAGGAAGATATAAGGGGGTAGGCGGAAGACAATTGGAGTCAGTTGAAGAGTTTTTCGATAAGCCTAAAAACATTAATATTCTTAGACATCTCAAACGTGGTGAAAGTATTAGAAGAACAGCTAAACTTGTTGGTTCTTCCACAGGACTAGTTCAGAAAGTGAAGCGATGGGCTATAGATCATAATAAGCTTGAGCTTTAGTTCATAATTATTACTTATTTAATATTAAAATGAATAAGTTTTATTATATTAACTAAATCAAAATCAATTTATATTATGAAAAAAATTATACTATTTATTACTTTAAGTGTATTCATTTCATGTTCTAACGTCCAGCATCCAGATTACGCAAAAAATCTTGAGACTACAAAACAGTGGTTTGAG
>JAFMFH010000040.1 GCA_017856235.1 Flavobacteriaceae bacterium
AGAGCATCTCCCTTTTAAGGAGAGGGTCCTGGGTTCGAGCCCCAGCCAGGTCACTACTTCTTTTTTATAGCCTACGTGGTGAAATTGGTATACACGCTACCTTGAGGGGGTAGTGAGCTTAAGCTCGTGCTGGTTCGAGTCCAGTCGTAGGCACATTATTTGCTTTTAAATAGACTACTAACTCTTGAGAATATTCCTTTTGGCTTAGGCTTTGCTTTCTCCTCAACTACTTCCTCTACTTTCTCCTCAACTACTTCCTCTACTTTCTCCTCAACATTTACTTTTTGCTTAGAAACTTCAGACATCATTTTTTCTTCCATTTCCTTACCTTTCTTGAAAACAAAAGTTTTTTCAAGATTTCTATTAAATAATTCTGTGTCAAATTGACCATCCTCTTTTTTTAAACTATGCCATTCTCCATTCTCATAAACCTCTATATCTAAATTATTTAGGCTGATTGGACTAAAAGTTGCATACCATTCATTTGGATCAGCACCTTTTGATTTTCCAATTTCTGCCATTTTTTCCCATAGCAAAGGATTAACTTTAGATTTATGTTTATACTTTGCAAATGTTACAAATAATGGGTTAAGATTAGTGATTAATCTCGCACACCCTATATACTTTTCAAATTCTTCTGGAGTATTTAAATCAAATTCTTTATTACCATCATTAAATCTTTTAAATGCAGAAAATTCCCACTTAGAGTTTGTTGAAAACCATAACCCAGGTTTTTTAACTTTAAGCATTTTTTCGGTCTGTGAAGTAAAGACTTTACCGACTTTAAAAATTTCTATTAGATGCGATAATGATGTATAATGATATAGTAAAGTTTTTTCCATACTCAAAGATATGAATTGATTTAGTCATTTTATGTATTTTTGTTATATATGAAATATATATTTGACAAAGTATCTGAAGAGTCAAGTAAAATCGTAATTAAGCGATATAGCACATCTTTTTATTTTTCAAGTAGTTTATTATCAAAATCTATTAGACAAGATATTTTTAATATATATGGATTTGTTAGACTTGCCGATGAGATTGTTGACACTTTTCACGATTTTCCAAAAAAAGAACTATTACTAGAGTTTGAGGAGGAGTTGTGGAGAGGTATAGATAATAAAATTAGTTTAAATCCAATTCTCAACTCATTTCAAAACACTGTTAATAAATATTCTATTCCAAAAGAGTTAATTAGTTCTTTTCTAGATAGTATGAAAATGGATTTGGAGAAGAAGGAATATGATTCAATTGAAGAATATAAAAAGTATATTTATGGATCTGCAGATGTAGTAGGTTTAATGTGCCTAAAGGTATTTGTTAAAGGCTCTGATATTCTATATTCTAATCTTAGTAACTATGCTGTCTCACTTGGATCAGCATTTCAAAAGGTGAATTTTTTAAGAGATCTCAAAAATGATTCAAACATTTTAAATCGTGTATATTTCCCTAATATCGATATGAATAATTTTAATGAAGAATCAAAAAAAGAAATTATTAATGAAATAGAGTTAGATTTTAAAAATGCAATAAAAGGAATAGCTCAATTACCAAAAAATTCTCGCTTTGCAGTATACATAGCTTATAGATATTATAATAAATTATTAAAAAAATTAAAAAGAACATCTTCTGAAAATATTGTTAAAAAGAGAGTAAGAATTCATAATTTCCAAAAGATTACTGTTATTGCTCGATCTTATGTCAAATATCAATTAAATTTAATTCAATGGATATAGCTTTATGGATCTTTACATTAATTGCAACATTTGTTGTAACTGAGTTCACTGCTTGGTTTAATCATAAATATATAATGCATGGCCCACTATGGGTTCTACATAAAGATCATCATAAAAAAGATCACAAATCTTGGTTTGAAAGAAATGATTTATTCTTCTTTTTCTATGCCTTTTTGAGTTTTAGCTTTGTTGTTCTTTGGGGCGAAGGTTTTTGGTTAGGTCTTCCTATTGCAATTGGTATTGGACTATACGGTTTAGCATATTTTATTGTTCATGATGTATTTATACATCAAAGATTTAAAATTTTCAGGAATATTGACAACAAATATGCAAGAGGTGTTAGGAGAGCACACAAGATACATCACAAGAATATAAATAAAGATGGTGGTGAATGCTTTGGAATGTTAATTGTTCCTTTTAAGTACTTTAAATAATTATTCTTTTTTCCAATTATAAGCGAAGTTGCAATAATTACTTTCTGAATTAATATTTACATAAGTTTCATTAATTTTATCTTCCATCCATCTCTTTACAGTTTTTAATTGCTTTTCAGTTAGTGCTAACTCTTTAATTTTCACGTAGTCTCTGGAGAAATCTGCAACATGTTCATCAAATCTGTTAGTGACTTTTAGAATTTTATATTTAGATATAAAATTATCAGAGTTATCAAGAAGAGGCATACTTATTTGATTATCATCAAGATCTTTTACCTGAGAGTAAAGAACTGGATCCATTTTAGTAAGCTCAAACCTAGTGTCATTTGTGCTTGGATTAATGATAACACCTCCATTTAACCTGGTCTCTTTTTCATCTGAAAACTGAAGTGCGGCATCTGAGAAAGTAATTTCACCACTAGATATTCTCTCTCTTATTCTATCAATTCTCTCTTTCGCAGTGTTCATCTCAGATTCTGAAATTTTAGGAATAAGAAGTATATGTCTAACATCAATTTCCTGGCCTCTAACTTTGTCTAATTGAATTATGTGCCATCCAAATTGGGATTTAAAAGGTTGAGATATTTCTCCCTCTCTAAGACTAAAAGCAACATCCCTAAATGCTTTATCTTCTCTAGGTTTTTTTCTATCTAAGGTGTAACGGCCACCTTTACTTCTGGAACCTGGATCCTGAGAATAAAGAAGAGCTTTAGAAGCAAAACTCATGCCGCCTTCAAGTATATCCTCTCTAAATAATTTCAACTGATCCTCGATTCTTTGGTTTTCTTCATCAGAAACTTTTGGTTCAACAACAATTTGAGCAATTTCTAATTCAGTACCAAAAATAGGCAGATCAATTTTAGGAATTGAATTAAAAAACTGTCTAACTTCTTCAGGAGTTATTTCTACTTTCTCTACAATTTTCTGCTGCATCATCTCAGATAGTCTCTGTGTTTTGTTTATTTCAAATAATTCATCTCTAAATGATATTTCGTCACTTTTATTGTAAAACTCAAGAACTTTATCTATATCACCAAGTTGTTCTGTAAAGTATTCAATTTGTCTATCAACATAATCGTATATTTCATTATCAGATAACTCTAAGCTATCTTGAATTGCATGGTGGGCATAAAGCTTATCTTCCATTAATTTTCCAAGAAGCTGGCACTCTGATATACCTCTTGTTGAAAGACCTTGAGACTCCATATCAATCAGAACTTTATCTATATCCGAGTCAAGGATAATGAAATCACCAACCACAGATGAAATACCATCAACTTTTATTTTTTCTTGAGAGAATGATAGTTGAAATAAAAGAATTAATAATAGACTATTTAAAAACTTCATATTTATTAGATTTAAGAGCATCATTCAAAATTTCTTTATTGATATTTTGAAGTAAGTTTAGTTTTCTTTGATTAATAATATTTGATTTAATTCTATCATAAAGATAAGATAATGGAGGGATATTTCCTGATTTTAGTAGATCCTTGATAATAAAGTAATATATATATTGATCATTCTCTAGTTCATAAAGTCTATTTATTCCCATATAATTAGACTTATTTTTTTGATTTATAAATTCAATAGAAGAAATCACCTCCCTTTCTGTAAACCACATTGTATCATTTAATTTCAAATCTGCAAATTGAAAATTAAGAGAGTCTAGAAATACTCTATCACTTTGATTTAGCCTTTGAATGTATCTACGTATTCTACTAATATTAATATTATCACTAGGAACTTTTAAATACCTGTATTTTAAAAGATTTTCATTAAGCTTAAAATTTTCAATATTCCTGTTGTAAAAAGACTCAATTTCTTCATCAGTTACAATTGAATCTATTATTGAATTAACAATTAGATCTTTATAAGAATTTATATATAGATCAACTTTATATTTTTCAACTAATATGTCAAGATCATTTTTTTTGGATTGAGATAGATTAGTTAAAGATAAGTCATATAAGATTTTTTCTTTGGCCCATGTTTCAATATAATTTAGATATCTGAGCATACTATCTTGTTCAGATGAAAATGAAGGCATTTGATTTTGATATAGGAAATTCTGACCTGCTCTAGCAATCAAATCATTTGAGTTATTATCACTAATATTTGAGCAAGAAGATAGAAGTAATGTAGTAGAGATAAATAATAAGTATCTTTTCAATGACTATAATTTAGGAGGACTATAATTAGGTGCCTCCTTTGTAATTGATACATTATGAGGATGGCTCTCTCTAATTCCTGATCCTGTAATTTTTACAAATTTAGATGAATTTTTAAGTGATCCTATGTCTTTAGATCCACAATAACCCATTCCAGATCTCAAACCACCCACAAATTGGTTAATACTTTCATTTAATTGTCCTTTATAAGGAACCCTTCCTACAATTCCTTCAGGTACTAATTTACTGTCATCAGACTGATCTGACTGGAAGTAACGGTCTTTACTGCCTTTTTGCATTGCCTCAACAGATCCCATACCCCTGTAGGTTTTAAACTTTCTACCGTCATAAATAACAGTTTCACCAGGTGATTCTTCTGTTCCTGCTAGAAGGGATCCTAGCATAACAGAATCAGCACCAGCAGCAATTGCTTTTGTAATATCTCCAGTGAATTTAATACCTCCATCAGCTATTAAAGGAATTGATGAATTTTTTAATACTTCTGAAATATTTATGATCGCAGATAATTGAGGATATCCAACTCCTGCAACAACTCTTGTAGTACATATTGAACCTGGTCCTATTCCAACCTTAATAGCATCAGCTCCATTATCTTTTAAATATTCAGCAGCATCAGCTGAAGCAATGTTTCCAACAATAATATCTATATCACTATATGAATCTTTCAAGGACTTAAGGACATCTCCTACTCTACTTGAATGTGCATGAGCAGTATCAATTACAATAGCATCTACTCCACTCTCAACTAGTCTTTTTGTTCTTTTTAAATAATCACTATCGGTGCCAATTGCGGCAGAAACCATTAATCTTCCTAGTTTATCTTTATTTGAAATAGGTTTTTCAGAATGCTTGTTTATATCTCTAAATGTAATTAAACCCACTAATACTCCTTTTGAATCTACTACAGGAAGTTTTTCTATTTTATGAGATTGTAAAATTTCTTCAGCTTGTGCTAAAGAAGTACCAATTTTTGTGGTAATCAAATTCTTACTTGTCATTACATCAGAAAGTTTCTTTGAATTATCTTTCTCAAATCTTAAGTCACGATTAGTAACAATTCCAATTAACTTACCATTATTTGAAACAATTGGAATACCTCCAATTTTATATTTTTTCATGTTATTTTTTGCATCTATAACCAGCGAATCTTTTGGAAGAGTAACTGGGTCAATAATCATACCTGATTCAGCTCTTTTTACTAATCTAACTTCATTAGACTGGTCTTCAATTGATAGGTTCTTATGTATAACCCCTATTCCACCCTCACTAGCAATAGCTATAGCCATTTTACTTTCTGTAACCGTATCCATTGCAGCAGAAACTATTGGAATATTTAAATTAATATTTCTACTGAATTTTGTTTTTAGAGAAACTTCTGATGGAAGGACATCTGAGTAAGCAGGAACAAGCAACACATCATCATACGTTAAACCTTCCCCTACAAATTTTGATTTAGACATAAGCAATTAATTATAAACTAATTGCATGCAAATATACAAATTAAAATCAAGTGAGAACTATATAAGTATTAGTAGTGCTATTATTATTAGAATAAATGATTTAAAGTACTTAAGCATTTTATTTTTGGAGTCTATACTTAAATATTTAATCAATTTGTTAGCTAAGACAGAAACGAAAATAAAAACAACTAATGCTTGTAATATGAATACAAAACCCAATATCAAAAATTGATTTGATATTTTTATTGTATCTGAAAATAAAAAGTTTGGAAAATAAGCAATAAAAAAGATTAAAACTTTAGGGTTTATAAGATTCATATATAATCCTCTTAAAAACAATTTGCTATTCAAGCTTTTATTAATTTTATTTACTGACTTTATCTCTAAATAAGCTAGATAGAAGAGATACATTGTCCCAAAATATTTTAAAAAAGTCATTAGATCTTTATTGCTATTAATTAATGCAGAAAGACCAAAAGCTAGAAACATAGTATGAAATATTAACCCAGTACATAAACCTAATGAAGTTATTATACCATTTTTTTTCTTATCTAGACTTTGATTTATAACAAATAAGATATCTGGACCTGGCATCAAGGTTAGAGCTAATGATGATATAAGAAACAATAATATATCCTGCATTTTATGAATTTAATTATTATTTATATTTGAACCCAAAATATTTGTATGAATAATATTGCTCAAAATCTTGAACCGCTAAAAAATAAATTAAGGAATCACTCTTTATATAATTCTATCAAAAGTGTTAATGATCTAAAAGTTTTTGCAAATGCTCATGTTTATGCTGTATGGGACTTTATGTCACTATTAAAGTTTTTGCAAATTAATTTAACTACTATTTCAGTTCCATGGTACCCAAATAAGAATACTTCTACTGCTAAGCTTATTAATGAAATTGTTGCTGGTGAAGAGACAGATGAAGATGAAGATGGAAAACCAATGTCACATTTTGAAATGTATATAGATTCAATTGAATCATTTGGTGTTAAAACTGATGTTATTTTAAATAACATTAACTCATTAAACTCATTATATACAATTTGTGATGATATAGAAAAACTTGAAATAAAAGATTATATCAAAGATTTTTTAAAATTTACATTCTCAGTAATTAATAGAGGTCAAATTCATGAAGTTGCTGCTGTATTTACTTTTGGGAGAGAGGATCTTATTCCTGATATTTTTATGCCTCTACTAGAAGGAATAAATTCAAAAAATAATGAATTGAATAAATTAATTTATTACTTTAAACGTCACATTGAAGTTGATGGTGATATGCATGGACCTATGTCTATGGAGATGCTAACATATTTATGTAATAACGATGATGGAAAAATATCAGAAGCCAAATCAATTTCAGAAAAAGCCCTTCTTTCCAGAATATCCTTATGGGATGGTATAGAAAATGAAATAAAAACCAAGAAAAAATACTATGAAAAAGTTTAATTTACTAGTACTAATACTATTTATCTCAAATGTATTATCACAAGATATTTCCAATAAGTATGCTGAGACTATTACATCAGAAGAATTAAAATCTCTTCTATATGATTTTGCATCTGATAGTTTTGAAGGAAGAGAGGCTGGAAAAAAGGGACAAAAAAAAGCTGTAGAGTATATTAGAGATTTTTATCTAAAAAATGATATAGAGCCAGCTAAAGGGTCAGAAAATTATTTCCAAAAAATGCAGATTACACTTCCTGGGAAAATGGTCACAATTCCATATAAATATCCAGACTCTGTCAGAGGTTATATAGAAAAGGGAGACCTGGAAAGGTTAAAACAGTATCTTCCTGATTCTAGTGATCTAAGAAATATTGAAGAATACGACGAAATTATTAATACTGAGAATGTTGCTGCTATTATTAAAGGTTCTGTTTATCCAGATGAATACATTGTTATTACAGCTCATTTAGATCATGTTGGAAAAAGAGGCGATGATATTTATAATGGAGCAGATGATGATGGCTCAGGATCAATGGCTTTATTAGAGATAGCTCAAGCTTTTAAACTTGCAAAATTAAATGGAGATGGCCCTAAAAGATCTATAGTTTTACTTCATGTAACTGCTGAAGAAAAAGGTTTAATTGGTTCAAAGTTTTATACTGACAATCCTCTATATCCTCTTGAGGATACAATAACTAATCTAAACATTGATATGATAGGAAGAACAGATCCTACTCGAGAATCTGATAATGATAATTATATTTATCTAATTGGTACTGATAGGTTAAGTTCTATGCTACATGAAACATCTGAAAGAGTAAATAAAAATACTGTTAATCTAGAATTAGATTACAGATTTAACGCATGGGATGATCCTGAAAGATTCTATGAGAGAAGTGATCATTATAATTTTGCTAAGAACAATATTCCTGTAATTTTTTACTTTAGCGGAACACATGAAGATTACCATGGTATTGGTGATACTCCTGATAAAATTAGATATGATCTTCTAACTAAAAGAACTAAGTTAATATTTCATACTGCTTGGGAGATAGCAAATATGGATGATAAAATTATAGTTGATTAAATTTATAAATATGGGAAGTAAATTTTTTGGAAATAAAAATGATAACCGAGAGACAAATGGCAAAAGGCTGTTCAAGGGTAAAAAGTCTAAATCAGTAAACAAGATTTCTTCAAATTCAAACAGTAAAGCCAAAAGTAAAGGTTTTGTAAACCCTGGAAGTTCAGGAGTAAGAAAAGTTGGTAGAGGAGGATAGATTTATTAAAAAAA